>NZ_JACART010000003.1:516435-690566 GCF_013386445.1 Pseudomonas sp. P7759 | reverse complement strand
CAAGAGCACAGCGGCCTGACAGCCGGCTTGAGTGGTGTAGAGCAAAGGCAAAGGCAAACGCGGCTCCTACAGAGGACAAAAAACATATCCACGATGCGAAGCGAGTCGCTCTTGATCCTGATCTGAGGCGCCCCGTCAAACACGCTGGCCGAACGCAGGCTTGAATCCGTGGGTAACCCGGCAGGACGCCGGGTTAGCCGCGCTGGGCCAAGGATGGCCCATCGCGGCGGCCCACGGATTCAAGCCGGAGTGAGGGCACACCGAGCCTAGGCGAGGTGCCGAGTGTTGGGGCGGAGCGTTTTTGGTTACTTTTTGCGCTCTTCAAAAAGTGACCCGCTGTAAGAGCGGAACCCTAAGCAGCCGTTACCGCAGCAACGGATATGTACTCAATCAAATCTGAAACCGCTGCCGCTCCGTCTCATACAACGGCTTCACCAACGCAAACTCATGATCAATCTGATCCACCAACGCCCCCAAATCCGCATTGGACTCAACAGACTCAGCCTCCAACCGCTGACACAACTGCGCCAACCTCACCGCCCCAAGGTTCCCACTACTCCCCTTGAAACTATGCGCAATCCGCCCCAACGCCTTCGCATCATCCCGAGCCTTGCGCAACGCCTCGACACGCTTCTGGGAATCATCAAGAAAGGTATCCAGCAACTTCGGATACTCGCCTTCCATGACTTCCTGCAAACCCGACAGCACCTGCGGGTCCAGATGTAGATCAACCACTTGCTCGCTCCTTGATCAAGAATCGGCGGATTATGCCAGAGCCCCCCAGCAAAACTCCACGCACACACTGCGCCCACCATCCGACCAGCCTACATCGCTGCTCAACTGACGTACCAGGCTCAAGCCCCGGCCAGACAGACGGTCGATATCCAGCGGCCGCGCCAGCACCTGCTCCACATCAAACCCCGGACCGCTGTCTTCGATGCGCAAGGTCATCTTCCCACCCGCCGCCGTCGGCACCACCTGCACATGCACCCGGATATACCCGCTGTCGAGCTGCGCCAGGCGGTCATTACGCTGACGGTAATACTCGGCAAACCCCTGGGCATCACGCTTGAGCCGAGAATCCAGGCCTAGTACGCCATGCTCCAGCGCATTCGAATACAGCTCAGCCATGACGCTATACAACGCCCCGCTCTGCTCGCGCAGGCCATGGATCTCCAACAACAGTTGCAGCAGATAGGGCAACGGGTTGTAACGCTTCAAGGTTTCGGCACGGAATTCGAAACTCACCGACCAATCCAGCGGGCACGACTGCCCACTGTCCGCATACAACGGGCCCGAGGCACGCAGAGGCTGGCCAGGCTGCAAGGTGATTTCCACCAGGCTCACGTCATCGCGCACTTCACCGCGAAACGCCGCCAGTGCCTGTTCGATATCTTCAAATAAACGATCAGGCTCGCGATTGGCGGCAAACACCTGCTGCAAACGTTCGGCGCCGAACAGTTGGTCGTTGGCATCGGCGGTATCCAGCACGCCATCGGACAACAGGAACACCCGATCACCCAGGGCCATGGGCCAGACTTCAGTACGATCATCAAAGGCTTCGGCCGATAGCACGCCCAGCGGCAAATGCCGCGATTCCAGCGGCGTGCGTTTGCCGCTGGCGATTTCATGCACGTAGCCTTCGGGCATCCCGCCGTTCCACACCTCCACCACCCGCCGCTGCGTGCTCAGGCACAACAGAGTGGCGCAGCAGAACATGTCCACCGGCAGGATGCGCTTGAGCTTGGCGTTCATCTCGCGCAGGGTCTGCGCCAGTCCGTAGCCCTTGGCCGTCATGCCGTAGAACACTTCAGCCAGGGGCATGGCGCCCACCGCCGCCGGTAGGCCATGGCCAGTGAAGTCGCCGAGCAGCACATGCATATCGCCGGACGGCGTGTAAGCCGCCAGCAGCAGGTCGCCGTTGAACAGCGCATAGGGCGATTGCAGGTAACGGATATTCGGCGCGGCGTTGATACAACCCGAATGCGCAACCTTATCGAACACCGCCTTGGCCACCCGCTGCTCATGCAGAAGATAGTCGTGATGCTTGGCGATCAGGTCGCGCTGTTGCAGGACCGTGGCTTGCAACCGGCGCAGGCGGTCCATGGCGTTGATCTTCGCCGCGAGAATCAGCTGGTTGTAGGGTTTGGGCAGGAAGTCATCACCACCGGCATCCAGGCACTGGGCCAGGGCTTCGCTCTCGCGCAGAGAGGTGAGGAAAATCAGCGGCACCAGCTCTTCGCCCGCCAACTGCTTGATTCGCCGCGCCGCCTCAAAGCCATCCATCACCGGCATCAGCGCGTCCATCAACACCAGTTGCGGGCGCTCACGGGTAAACACTTCGACTGCCTCAGCGCCGTTAGTAGCCGTGAGCACCTGATGACCCTGGCGCCGGATGATGGTCGACAGCAACAGCAGGTCGGCGGCGCTGTCTTCGGCGATCAGGATCGTCAGCGGTTCAAGGACCGGGGCCAGGACGCTCAACTGATGTCGAACAGTTTGTCGAAGTTGGAGATGGCGAGGATCTTGCGCACGTCGGAGTTACTGTTGACTACCCGGACCTCCGCCTCGTCGCCACCGGCGTGGTCACGCAGGAGCAGGAGCATGCCCAAGGCGGAACTGTCCATGTAGGTAGTTTCCTTCAGATCGACGACGTACAACTCGGGCACCTTGTAGAAACGCTCGTAGGCATCACGAAACGTCTGGTGGCTGCCGAAATCGAACCGGCCCTTGACCGCGATCGTCAACTTCTTCCCATCCAGGGATACTTCTGACTCGACTGACATGCGACTGCTTCCTTGTCTTTGGCAATGACACAAGGTTTAGCAGGCGAACCCGATCTGAGCAACACCACAAATCAACTGTGGGAGCGGGCTTGCTCGCGAATACGGTGTGTCAGTTGATATATCTGTGACTGACCCACCGCATTCGCGAGCAAGCCCGCTCCCACATTTAGAACTGGGACTGGCGTGGAAGGCGCTGGGACAGTTCGTCGAGCAGCTTTTGCTCGCGCTTGTCTTCAAGCGCGCGTGCTTCGTCGATATAGCGCTGCACCAGTTTGCGCAGGCCTTCAACCCGGGCAAACGCCGCTTGCCAGCTTTCGCGGGCTTTATCGAGGTTGTTCTGGTGCCAGGCCAGGCTTTGGCGCTGCTGGCCGACGGCCGTTTCCAGTTGGTTGAGAAAGCCCTGGTAGCCCATCAGCCATTGGCCGGACACACCTTTAGAGCCCCGCTCGATCCACTGCTGCTGGTACTCGCCGCGAAAGCGCTCGAGGTCGCCCAGCTTGCTTTCCGCCAAGCGCACCTGGCCCTGGAAGTAACCCAGGCGCTGCACGGCGGTTTTCTCGGCCTTTTCGGCCATGTCCACCACCGGTGCCAGGCGCGCGGCGCGGCTGTTGGCCATGGCTTAGCCGCCCGGCGCCGGGGCGAAGATCGACTGCAGGTGCGCTTCGCTTTCGCCCATGCTGATCTTGTCGTTGAGGCCCTGGCGCAGGTAGGTCACCAACTGCGGTTGCAGGGCGATGGCCAGGTCGGTGTCGCGATCGCCGCCCGCCACGTAGGCGCCGACGCTGATCAGGTCGCGGCTCTGTTGATAGCGCGACCACAACTGCTTGAACTGTTGTGCGCGGATCATGTGTTCCGGCGTCACCACCGCCGGCATCACCCGGCTGATGGACGCTTCGATATCGATGGCCGGATAGTGCCCTTCTTCAGCCAAGCGCCGCGACAGCACGATGTGACCGTCGAGCACGCCCCGCGCCGAGTCGGCAATCGGGTCCTGCTGGTCATCGCCTTCGGACAGCACGGTATAGAACGCGGTGATCGAGCCGCCCCCGGCTTCGGCGTTACCGGCACGCTCCACCAGTTTGGGCAGCTTGGCGAACACCGACGGCGGATAGCCCTTGGTGGCCGGCGGCTCACCGATGGCCAGGGCAATTTCCCGCTGGGCCTGGGCGAAACGTGTGAGCGAGTCCATCAGCAACAGGACGTTCTTGCCCTTGTCGCGGAAATATTCGGCGATGCGCGTGCAGTACATGGCGGCGCGCAGGCGCATCAGCGGTGCATCGTCCGCTGGAGACGCGACGACGACCGAGCGCTTGAGGCCTTCTTCACCCAGGCTGTGCTCGATGAATTCCTTCACCTCGCGGCCCCGCTCACCGATCAGCCCGACCACGATGATGTCGGCCTCGGTAAAACGCGTCATCATGCCCAGCAGTACTGATTTACCTACGCCGGTACCGGCAAACAGGCCCAGACGCTGGCCACGGCCGACCGTCAATAATCCGTTGATGCTGCGAATGCCCACGTCCAGCGGCACGCTGATGGGGTTACGGTTGAGCGGGTTGATGGTGGGGCCGTCCATCGGCACCCAGTCTTCGGCTTTCATGCCACCTTTGCCATCCAGCGCGCGACCGGCGCCGTCAAGCACGCGGCCGAGCATGCTCATGCCCATCGGCAGGCGGCCGGTGTCGGCCAAGGGCACCACGCGGGCGCCGGGGGCAATGCCCGCCAAACTGCCCACGGGCATCAGGAAAATCTTGCTGCCGGAAAAGCCCATTACCTCGGCTTCGACCTGCACCGGGTGATAGCTGTCGTCGTTGATCACCATGCAGCGGCTGCCCATGGCGGCGCGCAGGCCCTCGGCTTCGAGGGTCAGGCCGACCATGCGCAGCAGGCGTCCTTCAAGGATCGGCTGGCCAGGCAACTCGGTGGCTTCGGCGTAACCACTCAGGCGCTTGGCGAAGCTGGTGCGATCAAGGCGCATCAGGGGCGTCCAGGTCCAGGCTGAGGTCCGGCTCTGCCGGGTTCAATACCTGCTCGTGGGCCTGGTCCAGCAGCTTGGCCATGATCTGGCTTATGCGGGTTTCCACCGTGGCATCAATACGACTGTGCTCGGTCTCGACGCGGCAACCACCGGGTTGCAGCGACGCGTCCTCGACGATGCGCCAGGTTTCTTCATGGCGCTCGCGCAGGGCTTTGACCTGTTCGAAATCCTGCGGATTGATGTACAGCCGTACATTGCCGACGCCCAGGGGCAGCAGCTTGAGAGCTTCGCGCATCACGCTTTCGATATGGCTGGAGTCCAGCACCAACTCGCGTTGGATCACCTGGCGGGCGATGTGCTGCACCAACTCGACCATGGCTTTTTCGATCTGCGAGTCCTGCTCGCCGATGGGGTCGAACAGCCCGCCCATCAAGCGCTCCAGGCTGGCCAACTTGACGCTCAGCGCCTCCTCGGCTTCCTGGCGGACCTTGAGGGTGGTGCTGCGAAAACCATCTTTTTCACCCGCCGCGAAGCCCTCGTTGTAAGCCTCCTGGCGGATCGCTTCCAACTCTTCCAGGGTCAGTGGCTGGACTTCATCCAGCGGCACTTCTTCCATTTCCGCCGGTGGCTCTTCAACCGGTTCAGGCTCGGGCTCGGGCACATGCGGATCGAAGCTGGGCAACGACCAGATGTCGAACCCACCGACGTCCCGTGCGCGAATCAGATCGCTGGGCGCCTCATCTTTGTTCGACATGAGAGGCGCCTTAGATCATTTCTTCGCCGCCCTTCCCGCCGAGAACGATTTCTCCGGCTTCGGCCATACGGCGGGCAATGGTGAGGATTTCTTTCTGCGCGGTTTCCACGTCGCTGACGCGTACCGGGCCTTTGGCTTCCAGGTCGTCGCGCAACAGTTCCGAGGCACGCTTGGACATGTTCTTGAAGATCTTTTCCTTGACGCCTTCGTCCGACCCCTTGAGGGCCAGCACCAGCACGTCGGAGGACACTTCGCGCAGCAACGCCTGGATGCCACGGTCGTCGACATCGGAGAGGTTGTTGAACACGAACATGAGGTCTTCGATCTGGCCGGACAGGGTGTCGTCGATCTCGCGGATCGAGTCCATCAACTGGCCTTCGACCGAGCTGTCGAGGAAGTTCATGATGTCGGCCGCGCGCTTGATACCGCCCAGGGTGGTGCGCGAGGCATTCGAGTTGCCGGAGAACTGCTTCTCCAGAATCGTGTTGAGTTCTTTCAGGGCCGCCGGCTGCACGGTGTTAAGCGACGACACGCGCAGGATGATGTCCAGGCGCACTTTATGGTCGAAGTGGCCGAGCACTTCACCGGCCTGGTCCGGGTCGAGGTAAGCCACCACGATCGCCTGGATCTGCGGGTGCTCGTAGCGGATCACGTCGGCCACGGCGCGCGGTTCCATCCATTTCAGGCTGTCGAGGCCGCTGGTATTGCCACCCAGTAAGATGCGGTCGATCAGGCCGTTGGCCTTGTCTTCGCCCAGGGCCGAGGTGAGCATCTTGCGGATGTAGCTGTCGGAGCCGACGCCCAGGCTGGTCTGGTCGCCGACGATCTCGACGAACTCGCTCATCACCTGCTCGACTTGCTCGCGGTGCACATTGCGCATCTGCGCCATGGCCACGCCGACACGCTGAACCTCTTTAGGGCCCATGTGGCGCAGCACTTGGGCGGCGTCGGTTTCACCCAGGGACAGTAGCAAGACTGCGGCTTTGTCGACCTTGGTGAGCTTGGCAACAGCGGCTCGATTATCACTCATCTGCGTTGATCCACTCTTTCACGACCTGGGCCACACGGCCCGGGTCTTCTGCCACCAGACTCTTGATTGCGTTCAGCTGAGCGTCGTAACCCTCGCTCGGGCTTGGCAACAGGATGCTTTGCGGGCCGCCGAGGCTCACGCGGTCGTTGGCCAGTTCGCCGTCCAGGCCGCCCATGCCACCCAATTCCACGTCGCCACCGGCCAGGGCCAGCTGTTTCTTGCCGTTGCCGGTGATGTTGTTGAGCACCGGGCGCAGTACGCCAAACACCAGCACCAGGATGAACAACACGCCCAACACTTGCTTGACGATGTCCCAGAACCACGGCTGCGAGTAGAACGACGGTTCAGCGATCACTTCGCCACGCTCGGCGGAGAACGGCATGTTGATCACGCTGACGCTGTCACCCCGACTGGCGTCAAAACCCACAGCGTCCTGCACCAGGCGAGTGAAGCGCGCCAATTCGTCGGCGGTCCAGGGGGCACGGGTAACGGCGCCGTCAGCGGCATTGACCTTGACTTGGTCATCCACCACCACCGACACCGACAGGCGATTGACGCGACCCTGTTGCTGCTTGGTGTGGCTGATGGAGCGGTCGAGTTCGAAGTTCTTGGTGGACTGGTTACGCTTGTCCGCCGGGTACGGGGCCAGCATCGGCTGGCCGGTGGCCGGGTCCATGATCTGCTGGCCGTTGGCGTCCAACAATGGCTGGCCTGGCTGGATCGCGCCAGCGCTGGCAGTAGCGCCACCGGTGGTTTGCGGCGCAGAGGCCGGGGCTGGCGGCTGGTTGCTCAGGGCACCCGGCACACCTTGCGGCGGGCCATTGGCGGCGGTGCGTTGTTCGCTGGTGGACTGTTCGCTGCGCAAAGCAGGCTGGTCCGGATTGAACTGCTCGGAGGTCGACTCGACGGCGCTGAAATCCACATCGGCCGACACTTCAGCCTTGTAGCGATCGTTGCCCAGCACCGGTTGCAGGATGTTGTGCACACGCTGGGTGAGCATGCTTTCGACGCGGCGGCTGTAGTCAAACTGCTTGCCGGCTTGAGTCAGCGCGGAGTTTTCGCCCTGATCGGACAGCAGGTTGCCCTTCTGGTCGACCACCGTGATCTGCGACTTGCTGAGTTCTGGCACGCTGGTAGCGACCAGGTTGACGATCGCCAGGACCTGACCAGGCTCCAGGGAGCGGCCGGCAAACAGCTCAACCAAGACCGAAGCGCTTGGCTTGCGCTCGTCGCGCACAAATACCGAGCTTTTCGGAATGGCCAGGTGCACGCGGGCACCCTTGACGTTGTTCAGGCTGGAGATGGTGCGCGCCAGTTCGCCTTCCAGGCCACGACGGTAGCGGGTGGCTTCCATGAACTGGCTGGTGCCCAGGCCCTGGTCCTTGTCGAGGATCTCGAAACCGATGTTGCTGTCGGACGGGGTCACGCCGGCGGCGGCGAGTTTCATGCGCGCACGGGCCACGTCGTCGGCCTTGACCAGCAGGGCCCCGGAGTTGGGTTCCACGGTGTAGGCGATGTCGGCGGCGGCCAGGGTTTCCATGATCTGCTTGGAATCCATGCCCGCCAGGCTGCCGTACAGCGGCCGGTAATCAGGTTGCTGCGACCACAACACCACGGCAAAACCAATCGCCACGCTGGCCGCCAGGCCGACCATCAGGCCCACCTGACGCAGCATGGTCATTTCGGAGAGGTTTTCCAGGAACGACAGGCCAAACAGCGGCGGCTTGCCGTCTGCCTTGGCGGGTGCGTTGTCCACGACTGCTTCTGCCATGACTTAAATCTCGTCCTTAAACCGGCATCTGCATGATGTCTTGGTAGGCCTGAACCAGCTTGTTACGCACTTGGGTCAGGGCCTGGAAGGAAACGCTGGCTTTTTGCGAGGCGACCATCACATCGGTGAGGTCCACGCCGCTTTTGCCGATTTCAAAGGCGTTGGCCAACTGGCTGGAGGCTTGCTGGGTGTCACTGACTTTGTTGATGGCCTGGCCGAGCATGTCGGCAAAGCTGCTTTGGCCCAATTCCGGCGCTGGCGCGACGGATTTCGGCTGAGCCATGGCATCCATTTGCATGGAGCGCATATCCAACATCAACCGATTGAACTCAATACCCTGGCTCATGAACTTCTCTCTCCGACAACCCGCATGTTTTTTGACGCTACGCCGCAATTACTAGGGGAGGTAGCAACAAGGGTGCCAGCTCTGTACCAACTCGTAAGAAAAGGCGACAAACCTTGTCGACCTTGTTACCGGTTATGTGGCGAACAGATACGCTTCCACATCCATCCCGGCATCGCGCATCTGCGCCAGCTTGTAGCGCAAGGTGCGCGGGCTTATCCCTAAGCGTTCGGCAGCCTCTTTGCGACGACCGCGCTCAGAGCGCAGGGTGTCGATGATCATTTGAAATTCACGGCGACGCAGGTCGTCGCCCAGGGCGCCAGCGGTCTCGGTTTCGACCACCCCGGGCGCCGGCGCCAAGGTCGGCAGCGGCGCAGCACCACTGCCCATGGCCAAGCAAAAATCCTGGGGCTGGATCAGCCCGCCCTGTTGCAGGATCAGCGCGCGCTGGATGGCGTTGTCCAATTCCCGCACGTTACCGGGCCACGGATAGCCGATCAGGCACGCCTGAGCCTCGGCCGACAGGCGCGCCTGGGCATGCTTCATTTTTTTGACGTGGTTGTTCAGCAGGCGCTCGGCCAGCGGAATGATATCTGCCGGGCGCTCGCGCAACGGGCGCCAGGCCAGCGGGAACACCGAGAGCCGGTAGAACAAGTCTTCACGGAAACGCCCCGCCGCCACTTCGCCCGCCAGGTCGCGGTTGGTGGTGGCGACCACGCGGATATCCAACTGGATCGGCTTACGCGCGCCGACGCGCTCAACCTCACGCTCCTGCAGCACCCGCAGCAACTTGGCTTGCAGGCCCAGGGGCATTTCCGAAATCTCATCGAGCAGGATGGTGCCGCCGTCGGCCTGTTCAAACTTGCCTGCCTGGGCCGCGATGGCGCCGGTGAAGGAGCCCTTTTCATGGCCGAACAGCGTGGCTTCAAGCATGTTGTCGGGGATCGCCGCGCAATTGATCGCGATAAACGGCTGCTTGGCGCGGGTCGATTGCTGGTGGATATAACGCGCCAGCACCTCCTTGCCGGTGCCGGACTCGCCGGAAATCAACACAGTGGAATCGCTGCGCGCCACGCGGGCCGCCAGCTCCAGCAATTGTGCGCTGGCCGGCTCGAAGGCAATCGGGCCTTCGCCTTCACTGGCCGAGATCACGCCCAAGGCATGCCGCGCGACCAGTTCGATCAGCGCTTTAGGTTCGAAGGGTTTGACCAGGTAATCCGCCGCACCTTGACGCATGGCGTCGACCGCACGCTCAACGGCGCCATGGGCAGTCATCAGCAACACCGGCAACTGCGGCTGACGCGCACGCAGCAGGCCGAGCAACTGGTGGCCGTCCATGCCGGGCATGTTGACGTCACTGACCACCAGGCTGAAGGACTCCTGCTCCACCGCCTCCAAGGCGTCCTCGGCAGAACCGACCGCCCGGTAGTCATGGCCCGCCAACAGCAGCGTGTCAGCCAATGCTTCACGCAGGGCGCGATCGTCTTCCACCAACAGAACCTTGATAGCCATAACCTTTCTACTCCGCGCTTGCCGCGCTGGAAAACAGCGGCAAGGTCATCAATGCACAGGTGCCACGCCCAACGCGGGAATGCAGTTGCAATTCTCCCTGATGGGCACGTGCCACTGCCTTGACCACGGTCAGGCCCAGGCCCGTACCGTTGGTCTTGGTGGTGAAAAACGGTTCGCCCAGGCGCTGCAACACAGCGGGCTCGATACCACTGCCGCTGTCGCTGATGCACAGGCGCAGGTTTTGCCCACGGTTGTACAGGTGCACCTTGAGCCGCGCGCCGGGGCCGCTGGCCTGGGTGGCGTTTTCGATCAGGTTGAGTAGCGAACCCACCAGCGTGTCGCGGTTGCACAGCAACTCACCGAGATGGCTGTCGCACTGCCAGCGCACCTGGACGTCCTGGATATGGGTGGCGGCGGCCGCTTGCAGGGCCTGCATCAACGCGGACGGCGTGATGCGGTCGGTGAGCGGCAATTCGCCACGGGCAAACACCAGCATGTCGCGCACCTGGTGCTCCAACTCATGCAGGCGCTCCTTGAGGCGACCGGCAAACCGTTGATGGGTGGCCGCGGGCAATTGCTCATCAGTCAAATGACTGGCGTAGATCAGGGCAGCCGACAGCGGCGTGCGGATCTGATGCGCCAAAGAAGCGACCATGCGCCCCAGGGAAGACAAACGCTCATGCCGCGCCAACTGGTCTTGCAGGTGACGGGTTTCAGTCAGGTCGTTGAGCAGCACCAGTTGGCCCGGCTCCGCGTCTAGGGAACGGGTGGCGATGGACAAACGGCGGCCATCCTTCAGGGAGATTTCGTGACCGTCATCTTCACGGGGCGCAAAGCAGCGGGTGATGACATGCCGCCACAGCTCGCCTTCCAGCGGCAGGCCAAGCATGTCGCAGGCAGCCGGGTTGGCTTCGCGCACACGGCCTTCTTCGTCGATGACAATCACACCGCCAGGCAGCAGTGACAGCAGATTTTGCAGACGGTTGGCCAGGCGCTCTTTCTCGGCCAGCTCTTCCATGCGCTGGGCACTGACCACCGCCAACTCGCCTTTCAGCTCGGACACCCGGGCTTCAAGCAGGCTGTAGGAATCGGTCAATTGGCTGGACATCTGGTTGAACAGCGAAAAGGCCTGTTCCAGGCCCTGGCGACTTTGCTGTTCTACAGAAGGAACCAGCCCCGCAATGGCAGGACTGGAAGAATGTTGGGCGGCGTGGGGCATCATGCTCTCTCGCTTGGCTGACCGTCAGTTAAACGGAACGTTGCGAGGGCTGTAGCAATACCCGTGCCTAAAAAAATAGGCTTAGTTTTCAGTCAGTTGAAAAACAGGCGTCAATCATCCGCCTGTTCATCACCTTCTTTGCGGCTCATACCGTACTTGCGCATCTTCTCCACCAGGGTGGTGCGACGAATACGCAGGCGCTCGGCGGCACGGGCGACGATGCCGTTGGCGTCGTCCAGGGCCTGTTGGATCAGGCCTTGTTCCAGGTTGCCGAGGTAGTCCTTCAGGTCCAGGCCTTCAGGCGGCAACATGGCCGTGTTGCTGAAGTCCGGAGCATGACCATTGATGGCCACCCGTTCTTCCATGTCACTGCGCAGGCTGTCGACCAGTTGCTCGTCTTCGTCGTCGACATAACGGAATTTTTTTGGCAGTTCGACCACGCCGATTACACCGTAGGGGTGCATGATCGCCATGCGCTCCACCAGGTTGGCCAGCTCGCGCACGTTGCCCGGCCAGCCGTGGCGGCACAGGGACATGATCGCGGCGGAGTTGAAGCGGATCGAACCGCGCTTCTCGTGCTCCATGCGCGAGATCAGTTCGTTCATCAGCAGCGGGATGTCTTCCACGCGCTCGCGCAGCGGGGCCATCTCGATCGGGAATACGTTGAGGCGGTAGTACAGGTCTTCGCGGAAGCTGCCGACCTCGATCATGCTTTCGAGGTTCTTGTGGGTGGCCGCGATGATGCGTACGTCGACACTCTGGGTCTTGTTGCTGCCCACGCGCTCGAAGGTACGCTCCTGCAGCACACGCAGCAGCTTGACCTGCATCGGCAGCGGCATGTCGCCGATTTCGTCGAGGAACAGCGTGCCGCCGTTGGCCAACTCGAAACGACCGGCACGGCTGGTGATCGCGCCGGTGAAGGCACCCTTCTCGTGGCCGAACAGTTCGCTTTCCAGCAGTTCTGCCGGGATCGCCCCGCAGTTGACCGGCACAAATGGCCCGTCGCGGCGCTTGGAGTGGTAATGCAGGTTGCGCGCGACCACTTCCTTGCCGGTGCCGGACTCGCCGAGGATCAGCACGCTGGCGTCGGTGTCGGCCACTTGCTGCATCATCTGACGCACGTGCTGGATGGCGCGGCTGGTGCCGACCAGGCTGCGGAACAGGTTGGGTTCGCGATGGCGACCGCGCTCGCGGGCTTGGTCGTACATCTCGCGGTAGACCTGGGCACGGTGCAGGGAGTCGAGCAATTTGCTGTAGCTGGGCGGCATTTCCAGGGTGGAAAGTACCCGGCGGCGCTGGTCTTCGGGCAGGTCGACGGAAGAAATATCGCCCATCAGCAACACGGGAAGGAACTCATCCCAGGTTGACAGTGTCTTTAACAAGCCCAAAACAGCGCCAGGAGCGTTTACCGTCCCGATCAGCACACAAATGACTTCACGGCTCGATGACAATGAGCTGACCGCCTGCTGCCAATCATGGCTGCCGCAGGGCAGATTTTCTTCGCCAAGAAAATTCAAAATCACCGCTAAATCGCGGCGGCGGACGCTATCGTCATCAATCAGCAGAATTTTGGTTTCACGCCACATGCAATAGCAACTTCCCTAGTAAAACTTCCTGCCCAGGAATGCGGGCAATCGAGACACTTGTAAGATTAATTACTTACTAGACGTCTGAAATCTGAAAACAGCACTAGTTAAGTCAAAAATGCTGGCACAGTCAAATATATGACGCACCGATCGGACCAACTGACGCTTTTCAGCCGAACAGATGGTAAACCTTTGACGCATTTTTCGCTTGGTTGATCTGCGACATCTCTTCGAAAATCGCCTGGCGTTCGCCAGTCGTCACCTCAAGCAACTGCTGATAAACCGCCAGCAAGCTCTCAAGCTTTTCACGCAACGCATCCTCATCGACCGGCGCTTCACTGAGCACCTGCTCGATGACGTCGCGACAGCCCATGTCCAGCTCGCCGATGGCGTCCCAGTTACGGTCCGCCAGCGCGCCCATCAGCGCCTCACGGGTTTCATCAATGCGTTGCAATGCTTGGCTCATGACGTATTCCTCAAGGCCGATGGCCTTACTCTGCTGCGCCTTGTGGCGCGCCGATGGCATCCCAGCCTTCTTTTACGGTAATCATCAAACGCGCCACTTCGTCGATCATGTCGGCGTCGTTGTGCAGGTTGGCTTCCATAAGACGGTTGGTCATGTACGCGTACAGACTCTCCAGTTGCTGGACGTAAGCCGGGTTGTCACTCTTTTCCGCATCCAGGCCGTCACGCAGGCCGATCACGATGTCGATTGCCTTGCCGAGCATCAGGCCCTTGGTCGCGATGTCGCCGCGCGCCAAAGCGCCTTTGGCCTGGGCCATGCGGTCGAGGCCGCCTTCCATCAGCATCTGCACCAGACGATGAGGGCTGGCTTCGGAGATCTGAGCATGGGAATTGACCTTCTGGTATTGGCGAAGGGCTCTCATGGGATTCATGTTTCTACCTCGTGACAGGCGACAGCGAAAAGGGTTTCAGTAACCAATATGTCGACTGGGTCGCAAAAAGCTTTAGCGCCAGTCGTCCTCCGATACAAAAAGGCCAGGCAGGTTGCCTGGCCTTTTGCGTCAGTTGGAATCAACTGTTGGTTTTGGGGTTGTTCAAGGCGTTGAGCGTGGTCATGACGCTGGTGCTTTGTTGGCGCAATTGGGCGACCAGTGTGTCCATGGCATTGTACTTGTCGGACAGGCTCTTGGTCAGCAGGTCCATGCGCTCGTTCAAGGTTTCCTGCTGCTTGCCCAGGTCTTTCAAGCTGTCAGACAGCGAGGTAGAACGCGTGGCCAAGACGCCCGTGGTTGCCTTGGCGAAGTCATCGGTCGCGCTTTTCATGCGCGCCAGCATGCCGTTCTTGCCACTGAACATACTGTTAATGTCGGCCGCATTGGTTTTAACCGCCGCATCCCACTTTTTATCATCAATGGTCAACAAACCGGTGGTGGAGCTGGTACTCACACCGAATTGAGCCAAGGATTTGAATGTACCGGTCCCCGACAACGTGTTGAACTCATTGCGAATGGCAGCCTGCAGCGAACGCATGGTCGAATCGCCTGTCAGGGCTGCAGGCGTGGTGCTGCCATCCAGGTTCTTGGTGACCTTGGTTTCGGCATTCATCGCAGTAATCAGAGCGTTATAGGTATCGATGAAACCTTTGACTCCGGACTTCAGCGCAGCGTTATTGGTGCTGACCGTGATAAGCGTGGCATTTCGCTCGGGATTTACAGCGGTATCGCCAGCGGTTTTCAGCGCGGACACCGACACCAACTTGATATTCACACCACTAAGAGCACCTTCGATGTTGTTGGTCTTGGACACAGACGCAACGCCATCGATTGTGTATAGCGCGTCCAACGGCTTATCAACGACCGTAGACCCGGCATCCAAACCCGAGTTGCCCGACAACTTAAGGTCCGAACCCGTACCCATGGTGGTAGAAGTCAGGATCAGCCGCGAGCCGTTGGAGTCGGTCTGGATGTTAGCACTCAAGCCGGACGTGCCGAACTGCGTGTTGATCGAGTCACGCACTTGCTGCAGGGTCGCGCCCGCAGGGATGTTTACGTCGTAATCCTTGCCCGATTGCGAGATCGTCAGCGTCGTCGGCTTGTCAGTAGCGTTCACCACCGTCGACGTGCCACCAGCGAAATTCTTCGTCGACAACTTGGACGCCTGGGCCAACTGGTTGACCACCAGCCGGAAGCTGCCGTTGGACGCCGTGTTGCTAGCCGTCATGGTCGCAACTTTTTCATCCGAGGACGAACCCGTCAAACCGCTGAAACTGGAGTTGGCCGTCATGTTGTCCAGCGCGCCGCGGAAGGCATCCAGCGCCGCCTGAATCTTGCCGATCGAAGACAGCGTGGTGGTCGCCTTCTGGGACGCGGTATTGATCTGCGTCTGCTTGGGCACCTTTTCGGCGTCCACCAAGGACTTCACGATCGCTTGCGTATCGATGTTCGAACCGATACCACTTACCGTTGAACCCGCCATCATCTATCTCCTGTTCGGTGGCTGCCGTTATCTTGACTGTTGACGCATCAAGACCAGACAGCAACAAGTTTCATGCCAGCTCACGCTTTGTCGTCAAACAACACGTTGCTTGCGCTGGAAAGGCTCTGCGCCAGTTTCAATGCGGTTTCCGACGGAATCTGGCGAATCACTTCACCATTGTCGGTATTGATGACCTTGACCACCACACGGTGGGTGGAATCATCAATGGAAAAATCCAGGCTGCGCTGGGCAGCTTGTACGAATTCGCGAATATCCGTGACTGCTTTTTCCAGGTCCGCGCGCTCAGGCTGTTTGCCAATGGCGGGTGTTTCCTGGACGTTGTTGATGCTTTTGTCGGCAGTTACCGGTGCTGGTGCGCTTTGAGGTGCAACCGGCGGATAAGACTGGTTCAGCTTCACACTCATGTCCATGTCCAATCTCCTCTAAACCGAAAAAACGGAAGGGCACGTAGACGCGCCCTTCCGTTAGTTACCAAGCGCCGGGATTACTGAAGCAGCTTCAGTACAGCGGATGGCAGCTGGTTAGCCTGCGACAGGATCGCGGTGGAAGCCGATTGCAGGGTTTGTTGCTTGGTCAGTTCGGCGGTTTCGGAAGCGAAGTCGACGTCCTGAACGGTGGAACGTGCAGCGGTGGAGTTCTTCTGAATGTTCTGCAGGTTGTCTGCAGTGGTAGTCAGACGGTTCTGGGTAGCACCCAGGCCCGAACGCACGCTGTCGATGGTGCCGATGGCCTTGTCGATAACGGACAGGGCGTTTTGCGCGTTGTAAGCGTCAGTCACGTCGGTTTCAGCAACGGTGGTCTTCTGGGAAGACACGTCAGCTGCGCCGAACAGTGGAGTCGCGCTTGCATCGGCAATGGCGTAGCCTTTGGACGAATCCAGCGAAACTTGGCCAGTAGCAACAGTAACAGTACCCACGGTGCCCGACAGAGCAGTTGGCGCTTCAGCAGTGCCACCAGCGTTCATTGCGTACTTGCCGTTACCGTCTTTAACGTTTACGGAGATCGCGGCGCCGCCGGTGTCGCTCTTGAAGGACAGGTTTTCGCCGGTGTCAGATTTGACTTCCAGGGTGCCTTTAGCTTCATCATAGTTGACGCTGATGCCCAATTTTGCAGCGTTGGATTTCAGTTGGTCAGCCAAACCAGCGGTGTCGGTCACACCTACAAATTTAACAGTGGCTTTACCCACGGTCAGTTCGAAGTTGGCAGGTACGCCAGCGGTTGGAGTTGGAAGTGTAGTTGGATCGCCCTTAGTCAGAGTCTCGTTGACCGAGAATTTGACTTCAGTGCTGGCAGTAGCGCTGAGGCCACCGATGGCGCCGTTCAGGCCAGCAGCGATGGTCTTGGCCGAGTCGCCAACCTTGACATCAACTTTGCCAGTCTGGCCGTTACCGGTAACGTTCAGAGTAGTTGCCGCAATGCCAGTCGCGTTCAGTGCGATTTTGCTCGACTTGATCTGCTGCGAACCAATGTTCTGGGCCGAAACGTTTTCCAGGCTCAGGTTGATGGTTTCGTTGGCGTTGGCGCCAACCTGGATAGCTTTGGTACCGTACGAACCGTCCAGCAACTTCTGGCCACCGAAAGTGGTGGTGTTGGAGATACGGGTCAGTTCCGAAGTCAGAGCCTGGTATTCGTCGTTGTTCGATTTACGGTCGTCAGCGCTCAGGGAACCGGTAGCGGAAGACAGAGCCAGGGTACGCATTTTTTGCAGGATGTCGGTCGAAGCCTGCATCGCGCCTTCAGCGGTCTGAGCGATGGAGATACCATCGTTCACGTTTTTGACTGCTTGGCCCAGGCCGTTGATTTGGCTGGTCAGGCGGTTAGCGATCTGCAGGCCGGCAGCGTCGTCTTTAGCGCTGTTGATACGCAGGCCGGAAGACAGGCGCTGCATGGAAGTGGCCAGGGCGCCGCCAGCTTTGTTCAGGTTGCCCTGAGTAGTGATGGAAGCAATGTTGGTGTTTACTGTTAAAGCCATGACGAAATCCTCGTTGGATGGATACTGCGGCTTCCGGCCCTGGCAACCGCCGGGTGTGGCCTGAGAACCTACGTAATAGTTATCGTCGTGGTAGCCGGTTGCTTGAGGATTTTTTTTGATTTTTTTACTGGCGCCGTGCCACCCCTTGCAATTCAAGGGTTTACGACCCTGTATTCATTGGGCTTTTGGGGCGACTGAAAGGATTGAGGGCTGCTGCGCAGCCCAACGGGAGCAAGCTCCCTCGCCACAATAAAAAACGCCGATGATCTCTCGATCATCGGCGTTTTTTATTCAGACTATTGAAGCGTCAAGGGCGATAGAGAATCGCCGAGCCCCACGACAAGCCCACACCAAAACCGCTGATGGCCACACGCTTCCAGGTGGCGTCCATCACGTGCTTTTCCAGCAACAGCGGAATACTCGACGACACAGTGTTACCGGTCTCGACCATGTCCTTGATGAACTTGTCCACGGGCGCATCTTCAAAGCGACGCGCCACGGCGTCGACAATCGCCGCACTGCCCTGGTGGATGCAGAACGCATCAATCTCGTCAGCCTTGAGGTCCGACTCATTGAGCAGCTCATGCAAATGCGCCGGCACTTTGAGCAGTGCGAAGTTGAAGACCTGGCGGCCGTTCATGAAGAACACGCCATCACTGACCTTCAGGTGCGGCGCACCGGAACCGTCGGTGCCGAACTTCGACTTGCCCAGCAACCACGGCGCGTCTTCGCCCATCCAGGTGGCGGTCGCGGCATCGCCGAACAGCATGGTGGTGTTACGGTCTTCCGGGTCGACAATCTTCGAATACGGATCGGCAGTGATCAACAGGCCGTTTTTCAGGCCGGCGGCTTCCATGAAGCCCTTCATCGCATAGATGCCGTAGACGTAACCGGAGCAGCCCAGGGAAATATCGAAGGCAGCGACGTGGGTCGGCAGGCCGAGTTTGTCCTGGACGATGGCCGCCGTATGCGGCAAGCCCTCTTCATCGCCGTTCTGGGTGACGACGATCAGCGCGTCAATCGACTCGCGCTTCAAATCCGGGTTGTTGGCAAACAAAGCGTTGACCGCTTCGACACACAGATCGGAGGTTTCCTGCGCAGCTTCCTTGCGTGGCAGGAACGCCGAACCGATCTTGCCAATGATGAACTCTTCATCCTTGGCGAATTTGGCACCCTGGGCGTAGTTATCGATACCGTCTGCCGGCACGTAACTGGCGATGCTTTTTATGCCAATCATTGTGGCTTCCCAATACTAAATAGCTGGAGAACACCCCAGGGACTGCGCCCGGAGTGCTGACAATAAAGGGGATAACCCCATAAAAATCTCGCTGAAAGCCGCCTCGCAAGGACCCTGTGACGACTTATCCTTTTCACACGATACAGTGAAGATGCGCTTTATGACTCACAGGTCACTCAATTGTGTGTGCTTTGTGCAAAACCTTCAAACAATTAAATCCCAGAAACGACAACGGCCCGCCCTGTTTCCAGAGCGGGCCGCTTGACGTAGCGCCGCTTACATCTTGTTGAACAGGCTCAACTGCGAGATTTTCACGAAGGCCAGTTGCGACGCTTCCAGCATGGTTTGCTGCAGGGTCAGATTGATTGCCGCTTCCCCCATGTCGATGTTCGCCAGGGCACTCATGGTGGATTTGTTGGCCAGGCCGACGCTTTCGTTTTCGCTGGACTGCACGGTGAGCGCATTCTGCCGCGCACCGATGGAGCCGCGCACGTTGTCCACCTGGTCCGCCGAGCTGGTCAGGTTGCTGACGGCGGCGTTGAGGGCATCCTGCAGTTTCACCCGTGCGCCAGGAATGCCATCGGCCGGTTGTTCCAGGGCCTTGCGCAATTGGCTCAAGGTGTCGAGGGCACTCTGGGTCTTCTGGGTGCTGGCGCCCACCGCGAACTGATCGCCCACATTAGGCGCGCCGCTCAGGCCGAAGGTCACACCGGCCACTGTGATCGAGCTCGGCGTGGTGGTGGTGTCGATGACGCCCGAATCAATCGGCTTGCTGTTGGCGTTGTAGGGCTGTGCAAACACCTGGAAGGCCGACGAGTCAGTGTCACTGAACTTGACCAGCACACCGCTGTTGGCCGGAAAGGTGCTGGCATATTTAGCGGGATTGCTGACCGTGGCATTGGTCAACTGCGTCGACGACGTGTTGCTTGCCGTGCGGGACACGTTAAAGGTGTCCGGCTTGGCGGCCAGGGTGAACTCGCGGCCCTTGACCATGGCATCGGCATCAGGGCCAGTGGCCTTGTCCGTGAGATCGACGCTGATATCGAACTTGACCCCACGCACGTTGATGCTGGCGCTGCCTTCCTTAGTGGAGTCGAACGTGCCATTACCCGGGAGTTGCGAGGTAATGTCGTTGTTGTCCTTGTCGGTCACCACGTACTGGGTACTGCTGGTGAACGTCACCTTGTACGGCTGGCCGTCGGCGAACGACTTGCTGTAGTCGACACTCGAGGTTATCAGGCCGGCCGAAATGGCAACTTTATGGTCATCCACCTGCGACGGCGTCGTCGCCGGGGGCACCGGCGCGGGCGTGGTGTACTTGGTCTGAGTGCGGCTGTTGTTGGCCGCACCTTCCAGAATGGTCTTGCCGGTGTCGCCCGTGCGTACGGTCAACGTTTCGGACACCTGCAGGCTCAACTCATTTTCGTCGCCCTGATAGTTGTAGGTGCCGTCGATGTTGCGCGAGTACGGCGGCGTATCGGTCTTGGAGCCGGAGAACAGGTAGTTGCCCGCCGCATCCTTGCTGTTGAGCAAGCCCAGCAGTTGGTCTTCAAGGGCGCCCACTTCGACCGAGATGGATTTGCGGTCGGCATCACTGGTCACGCCACCGGCCTTCAACGCCAATTGGCTGGCGGCCTGGATGGTTGCATTGATCGCCGTCAGCACGCTTTCTTCATTGGTCAGCGAGCTGTTGATGTTTGAGATATTGCCGCTGAACTGCGCCAGCATATCTTTCTGCTGCTGCAGCATCAGCAAACGCTGCGCCGCCACCGGATCATCCCCTGCGGTCTGCACACGCACGCCGGAACTCGCCTGCTGCTGAGCCTGCACTACGCCGGCATAGTTGTTCTGGTACTTGGCGGCACTGGTGTCGAAATACTGCTGTGTAGAAATGCGCATCGTCCCAGACTCCCTTAAAGACTATTGATCAGCGTGCTGAAAGTTTCTTGCGCAGCCTTGATGATCTGCGACGACGCTGTGTAGTACTGCTGGAACTTGATCATGTCGCCCGCTTCCTCATCCAGGTTGACCTGGGACACGGAGTTGCGCGCATTTTTGTTGGCCGTCAGTAACGCGTTGGTGGCCGTGGTATCGGTGGTAGCCGCTGCGGCCTTGGCGCCGACCGTGGACACCAACTTGCTATTGGCGCCGACCAGGCTGGTGCCGCCGCTGCCATCGGCGGCAACACCCACCGTTGCCTTGGTTTGCAGGTTCAGCAGTTCCTGGGCGTTGCGGTTATCGGACTTGCCGCTGGCGTTGAACGAAAAGGTGGTGCTGTCGCCATCGGTCGGCGAGCCGGCCACCGAGGTGTCAAAGCTGAAGCTCTTGGCCGGCACCACCAGGGCGCCGCTGGCATCGCGCATTGGCACGTTGATGCTGATTTTGTTGGACTGCCCCGGAATGATGGTGCCGGTGCCGATCGGATCGCCCTTGGCGTCGTTGATCGTGTAACTCTGAGTGCCGTCGGCGGCGGGCTTGCCAAATACCATCTTCACCGGCATCGAGTTTTCAATGCCGATGCGCAGTTGCGCGGTATTGGCGCCGCCCTGGAGATCCAGCGGCACGGTCAGGGTTGGCGGCGTGAAGCTGCCGGTGCCCTGGTTGGTTTTGCTGGCCTCGCCTTTGAGCGGTGCGGCAAAGGCAATCTTGCTCGGGTCTGTGAGGACTGTGCCGATATCCTTCGCGCCGCTGGCGGTCGGGCTGACCTTGAAGCTGTCACCGGCCGACATCGGGCCGTTTTTGAGCTCAAGGGTAAAGCCGTCGATCACCGAAGGCGGTGTGGCGGAGATATCAAAGGAACCCATGGCTTTGCCATCGGAGCGCTGCACCGTCACTTTATTGAGATTGGTCGGGTCGCTGAAGGTAACCTTGTAATCGTAGTTGGTCAGCTTGCTGGTGTCCTTGATCGTCACACCCAGGCTACCGGCGCCCTGGTTGCCTTGACCGGCCACACTGCGCAAAGCCACTGCTGCTGCGCTATTGATGTCCTTGAACATCGACGCGCCGAACTCGCCGTTCAGGTCGATGCCCTGCCCCAGCTGGCTGTTGATCGTGTCGGCGGTGACGATGGCGATGCGCCCCAGGTCGTTGATGGCCGGCATCAACACGTCACTGCGATAGCGCATCAAGCCGCCGATGCTGCCACCACTGATCACATTGCCGATATCCACCGCCGTGTTACCCGGCATGTTCATCTGAATGGTGTACTGGGTCGGATCGTCCTTGCCAGGCACGGCAGAAATCGAGTTGGACTGATCGCCCAGTACCAGGGATTGGCCCGTGCCGGTGCTGACACTGAACACACCGTTTTTCTCGCTGGCGGTCACGCCGATCAGCTCATTGAGCGAGCGTACCGCCTCGGCACGCGCGTCCAGCAGGTTGGCCGGCGTGGTATTCGACGCGCCCTGCACCTGGTTGATCTGCTTGTTGAGGGACGCAATCGACGAGGTCAATTGGTTGACCTGGTCAGCCATGGAGGTCAACTGACTGTTGATGGTTTCTTTCTGCTGGCTCAACTGGTTGGAGATCGAGTTGAACCGGTTGCTTAACGTCTGGGCGCTGGTGAGCAGAATCTGGCGGGCCGACGTATCGCTCGGGTTGGCCGAGGCGGTCTGGGCCGCCGCGAAGAACGCGCTGAGCACGGACGACATGCCGGTGGTCTTGTCCGACAGCGTCTTGTCGACGGCACTGACCTGATCCAGATAAGCCTTGGCATCGCTGTTGAGCGAGGTGCTGTTCTGGTACGCCGCGTCGAGGAACTCGTTATACACCCGGCGCACATCAGCCAGGGTGGTACCGCTGCCGATGAACACACCACCGAATTGGTTCGCCGCGTTGGCATTCTGGGTAGTCTGCTGCCGTGAGTAACCCGCGGTGTTGGCGTTGGCAATGTTATTACTCAAGACCGACAACGATCCTTGAGCGGAATTGAGCCCTGACATCCCGATACTGAGCAAACTCATGGTTCAGACCTTATAAATGTGTGGTTGCGCCAGCGGCAGCGTAATTCTGGTAACTGTCCATCGTTTTGGCGATCTGCGAAATCTTGCTGGCATAGGCCGGGTCGGTTGCGTAACCGGCTTTTTGCAACTCGCGAACAAACTGTTCCGGGTTGTCGGCCGACTTCACAACTTCTTTATAGCGATCATTGCTTTGCAGCAACGTCACCAGGTCGTGGAAGCTGTCCTGGTAAGAGTCGTAGGAACGGAACTGCGCCGTTTCCTTGACCATCGCGCCATCGCGGAACTCACTGGTGATCGCGCGAGCCTGGCCGCCCTGCCAACTCTGGCCGGCCTTGATGCCGAACAGGTTGTGGCTGCTGCTGCCGTCTTCGGCGCGCATCACCGATTTACCCCAACCGGTTTCCAGGGCGGCCTGGGCCACCAGGTACTTCGGATCGACACCAATCCGCGCGGCGGCCGCCTTGGCCATCGGCAACATGGTGGCGACAAATTCATCCTGTGAACTGAAGGCTTTCTTTGCCGGCGCCAACGGTGGCTGGGCCACGGCGCGGCCGTAGACCTGCATGCGCCCGCTCGGCACGGCGAAGGTGCGGGCGGTGCTGTTGATCACGTTGTCGTCGGCCACGCTGTTACGCAGCGGCGCGCTTTTGGCATCGATAGCAACCGGCGCGTTTGGCACAATGCCGGCGAGCAGGCGATCGGTCAGCTTGCTCGGCAAGGCGATGCGCCGCTGGTTCATCAATTCCATGTCATTGCTATGGGCCGCCGGGGCGCCCGCCTGTGGCTCAGCCACGCGGTAAGCCCACAGCGGACGCTGGCCGTTGGAGCGGCCCAACGGACCGTCTGCCTGGGTGCCCGCCGCGATCTCGGTCGGCACATCCACTTTTTTCGCAGGCTCCGCAGCCGCCGGGCCTTGCAAGGTGGCGGCCTGGGCCTCCACCGGTTTGTTCTTCTGCATCTGGCGCATCAGCACGTCGGCCAGGCCGATACCACCGCCTTCGCGGGACATCGAGACCGCCAGTTGCTGGTCATACATTTCCTGATACTGCTTGGCGGCCGGCGTGTTCATCGGGTTGTCCTTGCCCAACGCCTCAGTGGCCGAACGCATGGACTTGAGCATCTCGCTCAAGAACAACGATTCGAACTCCTGCGCCACCTTGCGCATGTTGCTTTCGCTGTTCTTGTCGGCACCGACCTTGAGCTGGTTAAGCCGGTTCAGGTCAGAGTAGGACCCCGAATCCGCCGTGCTGCTGATGCCGCTCTTGCGCATATCCATGGCCATGGCCTCAGATCACAATCAGGTCGGCTTGCAAGGCGCCGGCCTGTTTCAATGCTTCGAGGATCGCCATCAAGTCGCCGGGCGCTGCGCCCACCTGGTTCACCGCACGGACAATCTCATCCAGGGTGGTGCCGGGGCCGAACTTGAACATCGGCTTGGCTTCTTGCTGGGCATTCACACGCGAACGCGGCACCACCGCCGTCTGGCCGTTGGACAAAGGCCCAGGCTGGCTGACGATCGGGTCTTCGGTGATGGTCACGGTCAGGCTGCCGTGGGTCACCGCAGCGGGCGACACCTTGACGTTCTGACCGATCACGATGGTGCCGGTCCGCGAGTTGATGATGACTTTGGCCACGGCCTGGCCTGGGTCGACCTCAAGGTTTTCCAGGATCGACAGGTAGTCCACACGCTGGCTTGGGTCCAGTGGCGCGGTCACGCGGATCGAGCCGCCGTCGATGGCCTGGGCCACGCCAGGGCCGAGCATGTCGTTGATCTTGTCGACCACGCGCTTGGCGGTGGTGAAGTCGGAGCGGTTGAGGTTCAGGGTCAGGCTGTTGCCTTGGTTGAAACCGCTTGGCACGGTGCGCTCAACGGTGGCACCACCCGGGATTCGACCGGCCGACGGCACGTTGACGGTGATCTTCGAGCCGTCGCGACCTTCGGCGTCAAAACCGCCCACCACCAGGTTGCCCTGGGCAATGGCGTAGACGTTGCCGTCGATACCCTTGAGGGGCGTCATCAGCAAGGTGCCGCCGCGCAGGCTTTTGGAGTTACCGATCGACGACACGGTGATGTCCACTACCTGGCCCGGCTTGGAGAACGCCGGCAAGTCAGCACTGATCGACACCGCCGCGACGTTTTTCAGCTGCACGTTGCCCGACCCCGCCGGCACCTTGATGCCGAACTGCGAAAGCATGTTGTTGAAGGTCTGCAAGGTGAACGGGGTCTGCGTGGTTTGGTCACCCGTACCGTTGAGCCCCACCACCAGGCCGTAGCCGATCAACTGGTTGGAACGCACGCCGGAGATGCTGGCGATGTCCTTCAGGCGTTCGGCCTGGGCGACAGCGCTCAAGGAAAGCAGGAGTGCGGCCGCCATCAGCTGTTTGAAGTTCAAAGTGGCCACCTAGAAAGGGAACAGCGGGCTAAGGAAGAAACGGTCGAACCAGCCCGGCTGGCTCGCGTCAGCAAACGAACCCGTACCCGAGTAGGTAATGCGTGCGTCGGCGATTCGCGTCGACGGCACGGTGTTGTCGGTGGAGATGTCATCAGCGCGGACCATGCCGGCAATGCGCACCAGCTCGTCGCCGGTGTTGAGGGTCATCCACTTTTCACCGCGCACGGCGATGATGCCGTTGGGCAATACATCGGCCACGGTCACCGTGATCGAACCGGTCAGGCTGTTGCCCTGCCCTGCCGCGCTCTTGCCGTTGGTGGCGCGGTCGCCGCTGTAGCCGGCGTCCAGGCTCAAGTCACCGCTGCCCAGCGGGTTGTTGGTGTTGGGTACGCCGCCGAACAGCGAGGTCAAGCCGATGCTGGCCTTGCTGGTCTTGCCGATCTGCGAGTTGGCATTCTTGCTGGCCTGGGTCTTCTCGTTCAGGGTGATGGTGATGATGTCACCGACCCGGAACGCCTTACGGTCGCTGTACAGGTTCTGTTCGAAACCGGCCTGGTAGATCGAGCCATTATTGGCAGCCGCCGGCAACGGCGTGCGTGGCAACACCGGCGCGTAGTACGGGTCATTGGGTTTTGGCGTCGGGGCGACACAGCCCGCGAGCACGGCAATCCCACTCAATGCCAGAACAGAAACATAGCGATTCATGACCCTTACCTCACGGTGTTGCAGGCGCCCTCAAGAGCGCCCCATAGACTTGATTACAGATTCTGCGTTACGAACGAAAGCATCTGGTCGGCGGTGGAGATCACCTTGGAGTTCATCTCGTAGGCGCGCTGGGTGGTGATCATGTTGACCATCTCCTCAACCGTGCTCACGTTGGAAGTTTCCAGGGTGCTTTGCAGCGTGGTGCCGAAACCGTTCAGGCCAGGGGTGCCGATTTGCGGCGCGCCGCTGGAGGCGGTTTCCAGGAACAGGTTGTTGCCCATGGCTTGCAGACCGGCCGGGTTGATGAAGTCGGCGGTCTGCAGGTTGCCGATCACTTGCGACGCGGGGTTGCCGGCCACGGTGATGGACACGGTGCCGTCGTTGCCGACGGTGAAGGTCTTGGCGTCGGCGGGAACGACCACGGCCGGCTCCAGGGCAAAACCGTTGGCGGTGACGATCTGGCCGTTGGAGTCCAGGTGGAACGTACCGTCACGGGTGTAGGAAGTAGTGCCATCCGGTTGCAGGATCTGGAAGAAACCACGGCCGTTGATGGCCATGTCCAGCGGCTGGCCGGTCTGTTGCAGGTTACCGGCGCTGAAGTTCTTCTGGGTGCCGACGATCTGCACACCGGTACCCAATTGCAGGCCCGACGGCAGTTCGCTGTCCTGGGTCGACTGGGCGCCTGGCTGCTTCTTGATCTGATAGAGCAAGTCCTGGAACTCGGCACGGTCACGTTTGAAACCCGTGGTCGACACGTTGGCCAAGTTGTTGGAAATGGTGGTCAGGTTGGTGTCCTGGGCGGACAAACCGGTTTTGGCAACCCATAGAGCCGGAAGCATGCTGTTCTCCTCTGCGCGCCTGTTTGTTGGCGCCACATCACAAATTAATTAGTGGGCTGCAATCAGCTCATCTGCATGACGCGGGTCATGGCCTGGTCGTCTTCCTTGGCGCTGTTCATCATCTTGATGTGCAGCTCGAACTGCTTGGAAAGCGCCAGCACTGCGGTCATTTCTTCCACCGCATTGACGTTGCTCGCCTGCAGGAAGCCCGAGGTCAGCGTGACCGTCGCGTCAGCCTGGGCCGGCTGGCCATCCTTGGTGTGGATGGTGCCGTCCAGGCCTTTATTCATGTTCTTCAGGTCCGGCTGGACCAGCTTGATGCGGTCCACTTCCGCCATCACGCGTGGGCCTTCACCCATGGCGCGGATGCTGATGGTGCCATCAGCCCCCACTTCGATTTTCTGCTGGGGCGGCACGGCAATCGGACCACCGTTGCCCATGATCGGCATACCGTTGCCGGCACGCAGCACGCCCAATGCATCGACGTTCATGCTCGCGCTGCGCACGTAGGCTTCGCTGCCGTCCGGGGTCTGCACGGCCATCCAGCCATTGCCGCTGACGGCAACGTCCAGGTCACGGCCGGTCTCGATCATCGCGCCAGGAGAAAAGTCGGTGCCCGGACGCTCAGTCAAGGCAAACGCCCGCGCCGGAAAGCTGTCACCGAACACCGGCATCGAACGCGCCTGCTCAAGGTCACGCTGGAAACCATTGGTGGAAATGTTCGCCAGGTTGTTGGCATGGGCCTTCTGCGCCAGAGCATTCTGGCTGGCGCCGGTCATTGCCACATAAAGGTACTTGTCCACGCTCTTTCCTCTTTCTGACGGACGCTTGCCGCCCACCGCTGTACTGATGAGGCTTAAGCAATTTGCGAACCAACTTTTGAAAACCAGGTAAAACCCAGTCGGGGCGGGGGTTTTCGGCCAGATATAGAGAAGCGTGCCGTTAGGCGGAGTCGGAAAAACGGCGGACTTATGCCGCTTACGGCAAGCTCAGGGCTTGCCGCCCCAGTACCTGCTTCCCTTGATCAAGGCATACCGCAAGGCACGCGAGTTCATCGGCGCCAAATATTCATCTGCACCAACACATTTCAAGTTCAGCAGATTTAACGCCGGTAAGGGGAGACCACTGCGCCGCCAACTACCTGAGTGTTCACCTTGCGTATTAAACCACCGTAAAACTCAACCCTGCACTGAAACATCCAGGTTGATTTACTCACATTTACTTGAAACAACCGCATTGGTAATTCGGCATCCAGCGTATAGATTCCAAACACTCACAGACAGTGAGCCACGCCATCAAACACTGCAGGAGACTTACCTATGTTTTCGATCCATAGCTCCCGATCGCTTTATCAATTTTTTGATATGCAAACAAATCATAACAACCGGCGCTCGGCCTACGAGCAAAGCAGTCAAGGAGACGCAACGGCCAGCTCGAAGCAGGGTCGCGCACCCACTCAAGATCGCTATCAAGGGCCAAGCCCTTACAACACGCCGTTTCGCCAGCAGCGGGAGGAGTACAGCCGCGTTGATTCGGCCCCTAGGCCGCTGAGCCGTTACGCCGACCCAGCCCCTCAAACCGACCACTCCAGGGACGTTGACCAGGATGATTGGCCAGTGGAACTGGATCGTGAACATGCGCATCCAAGCTTGAATGGATCTAAAGAACCCTGGTTCGGTCGTTTCGACTTTCGCGAAAACCCTATAGGTTTCCGTGTTCAAGATCATGACTTTAATCCTGACAACGAAATATCACCCAACAAATCAGCCTACTCGGCAAATCGTCCATCATAAAAAGATACTAATGCCCCAACCTTAACGGGAGCAGGTTGTTACTTTAACAAACTGCTCTCCTTACCTTTCAGACAATCACAACATTCACCTTATATTCAATGAGTACCGCCTGACTTTATAACTTCGTACTCACGTAACTTATTAGCGATCGTCGTGTGAGACACCCCCAGGCGCTTGCCCAGTTGTCGGCTGCTGGGGTGCTCGGCGTACAAGGCTTCCAACACCGCCTTCTCGAATCGACCGACGATCTCTTCCAAGCCGCCCTCCAGGGAAAAATCGCCAAGCGGCTGACGCACGCCATAATCGGGCAGACGAATATGTTCGGCCTTGACCGTCCCGCCGTCACACAACGACACCGCCTGGAACAGCACGTTTTCCAACTGCCGCACGTTGCCCGGCCAGTGGTAGTGGCTCAGGCGGTCCATCGCGGCCGGCGCCAGCTTGGGCAACGGGCAGCCGATCTGGCGACTGGCCTGATCGAGAAAGTGCTCAACCAGCGGCGCAAGCCCGTCGAGACATTCACGCAGCGGTGGAATATGCAGGGACAGCACGTTGAGACGGTGATAGAGGTCCTGGCGGAATTCGCCACGGGCGCACAGCTCGGACAAGTCCACCTGGGTGGCGCAGATCACCCGCACGTCCAGGTAAACCTCTTCATCGCTGCCTACGCGACGGAAGCAACCGTCCTGCAAAAAGCGCAGCAATTTCACCTGCAATCGCGCGCTCATCTCCCCAACTCCATCGAGAAACAACGTACCGCCCGCCGTCAGCTCCAGCAGCCCCAATTTGCCCTCTGCACGCGCACCTTCGAACGCGCCAGGGCCGTAGCCGAACAGCTCGGTCTCGGCCATCGACTCGGGCAGGCCCGCGCAGTTAAGCGCCATCAACGGCGATTGCCCACGCGGGCTGGCCAGGTGGCAGGCGCGTGCCAACAGCTCCTTGCCCGTACCGGTTTCGCCTTCTATTAATAGAGGCGCGTCCAGCGGCGCCATGCGCCGGGCTTCGCGCACCACGGCGGCCATGACCTTGGAACTTTGGAAAATGCTGTCAAAGCCACGCAGTTCCTGCTTGCGCACGTTGTAGATGCGCTCACCGACACGGTCGGCCCGATGCAGGGTCAGCACGGCGCCGGCCATGGCCTCGCTATCGTCATGTTCGGAGGATTGCAGCGGCGCAATGTCCGCCAGGAACACGTCACCCTTGACCTTGACCCGCAGGCCGTTGATCCGCGATTTGCTGGCGCGCACCAGTTCCGGCAAGTCGAAGTCCTCGGCATACCGCGACAACGGAATGCCTGGCACCTCATCCACCCGTACCCCGAGCAGCTGTGCCGCCGCGCGGTTGGCGGCGACGATCGAGCCGCCCATGTCGATCGACAGCACCGGAAATTCCAGGGCGCCAAGCAACGCATTGAGCTCCATATGCCGACGCTCGCTGGGCATCAGCCCTACCCTTTTGACGCCGAATACTCCGGCAATCGCCTCGAACTGCGGGCGCAACGCCTGGAACTGCATGTTCACCAGGTTCGGGCAAAACAGGTAGATGGCATTGCCATGCTCACCGCCCACCTCGCCCTTGGCGACGTTGACACCGTATTCCACCAGCAGGTTGAGAATGTCCCGCAGGATGCCGATGCGGTTCTGGCAATGCACTTTGATACGCATGAAGAGGCCCGAAAAGTGGGGAGGCGCCGCGTCTTTTTGTCGCTGGGCGCAGATAGTCGTCAAGATTATGTGACAGCTTGCGGGCTTTTCCCAGCCCAAGCCAGCGGACAGCCTCACAAGCGTAACGAATACTTTACGGAAACTGGTAAGTTTTCCTACGTAAAAGCGTTTTAAACAGATGGAATCTGGCCGCGCACGGGTTATCAATAAGCGCATCGCAGGACATAACAAGAACGAATGCCTAGCAGGAGAGCCGTATGAAGCAGACGCAGTACGTGGCCCGCGAGCCCGATGCGCAAGGTTTTATCCACTACACGCCGGAAGAACATGCGGTGTGGAACACCCTGATCACTCGCCAATTGAAAGTGATCGAGGGACGCGCCTGCCAGGAATACCTGGACGGCATCGACAAGCTCGGCCTGCCCCATGACCGCATTCCGCAACTGGGCGAAATCAACACAGTGCTGGCCGAGACCACCGGCTGGCAGGTCGCCCGCGTGCCGGCGCTGATCCCCTTCCAGACTTTTTTCGAATTACTCGCCAACAAGCAGTTTCCTGTGGCGACGTTTATCCGCACCCGCGAAGAACTCGACTATCTGCAAGAACCGGATATTTTTCACGAGATCTTCGGCCACTGCCCGTTGCTGACCAACCCTTGGTTCGCCGAATTCACCCACACCTACGGCAAGCTCGGCCTGGCAGCCACCAAGGAGCAACGCGTGTACCTGGCGCGCCTGTACTGGATGACCATCGAATTCGGCCTGGTGGACACGCCCGAAGGTCGACGCATCTACGGTGGCGGCATTCTGTCGTCGCCCAAGGAGACGGTGTACAGCCTGTCGTCCGAGCCCGAGCATCAGGTGTTCGACCCATTGGAGGCGATGCGCACGCCGTATCGCATCGACATCCTGCAACCTTTGTACTTCGTGCTGCCAGACCTCAAGCGCCTGTTCGAAGTCGCGCAGGAGGACATCATGGGCATGGTGGAACGTGGCATGCAGCTGGGTCTGCACGCACCGAAGTTTCCACCCAAGCCCAAGGCGGCTTGAACCTTACATCTTGTGGCCAGGTGAGTCTGTTCCCTGGCCGCGCGTTGCTTTAGGGTGACGCTACTGATCTTCATACCTTCGAATTCAGGACACCCTCATGACCACCTTGAACCAAGCCCACTGCGAAGCCTGCCGTGCCGATGCCCCGCAAGTCAGCGACGAAGAACTGCCGGTACTGCTCAAGCAGATCCCCGACTGGAACATCGAAGTCCGCGACGGCGTGATGCAACTGGAAAAGGTTTTCCTGTTCAAGAACTTCAAATTCGCCCTGGCCTTCACCAACGCCATGGGTGACATCTCTGAAGCCGAAGGCCATCACCCAGGCCTGCTCACCGAGTGGGGCAAGGTCACCGTGACCTGGTGGAGCCACTCCATCAAGGGCCTGCACCGCAACGACTTCATCATGGCCGCGCGCACCGACGAAGTGGCCAAGGACGCCGAGGGCCGCAAGTAATGCATTTCGATGCCATTGGCCGCGTGCCCGGCGACCCGATCCTCGGGCTGATGGACCTGTACGCCCAGGACAGCAACCCGAATAAATTCGACCTGGGCGTGGGCGTCTATAAAGATGACCAGGGCCTGACCCCGATTCCGCACTCGGTGAAGCTGGCCGAGCAGCGCCTGGTGGACACGCAAACCACCAAGACCTACATCGGCGGCCACGGCAATGCGGCGTTCGGCAAGCTGATCAGCGAGCTGGTGCTCGGCGCGGACTCCGCGCTGATCCGCGAACGCCGTGCCGGCGCCACCCAGACCCCGGGCGGCACCGGCGCCTTGCGCCTGAGTGCTGACTTCATTGCGCACAACCTGCCCGGTCGTAGCGTCTGGCTGAGCAACCCGACCTGGCCGATCCACGAAACGATTTTTGCCAAGGCCGGGATCCCGGTGAGTCATTACCCTTACGTGGGTGCTGACAACCGCCTGGATGTGGCAGCGATGCTCGCCACCCTGTCCAGCGTGCCCAAGGGCGACGTGGTGCTGCTGCACGCCTGCTGCCATAACCCGACCGGTTTCGACCTGTCCCAGGACGACTGGCGCCAGGTGCTGCAGATCGTGCGCGAGCGCCAGTTGCTGCCGCTGATCGACTTCGCTTACCAAGGCTTTGGCGATGGTTTGGAGCAGGACGCCTGGGCCGTGCGGTTGTTTGCAGCCGAGCTGCCGGAAGTGCTGATCACCAGTTCCTGCTCGAAGAACTTCGGCCTGTACAGCGACCGCGTCGGCGCGTTGATCGTGTGTGCGGCGGATGCCGAAAAGCTCACGGATGTGCGCAGCCAGTTGGCCAACACGGCGCGCAACCTGTGGTCGACGCCGCCGGACCATGGTGCTGCGGTAGTGGCGACCATCCTGGGGGATACCGAGCTGAAAAAACGCTGGAGCGACGAGGTCGAAGCCATGCGCTCACGGATCGCACACCTGCGTTCGGGCTTGGTGGAGGCGTTGGCGCCCCACGGTCTGTCGCAGCGGTTTGCGCACATCGGGGCGCAGCGCGGGATGTTTTCCTATACCGGCTTGAGTGCCGAGCAGGTGAAGCAACTGCGCGAAAAGCACAGCGTGTATATGGTGAGTTCGGGGCGGGCCAACGTGGCGGGCATTGATGCGACACGCCTGACGTTGCTGGCTCAAGCCATTGCCGATGTCTCCAACTGAAGAAACCGAACCAAAACTGTGGGAGCGGGCTTGCTCGCGAAAGCGGTGTGTCATCCGACACATCAGGTGACTGACCTACCGCATTCGCGAGCAAGCCCGCTCCCACATTTCGACCGAGTCAGGCTCTAGCCCGCTACCATCTCTGCCTTGAGCTGCGCCTCTTTGGCCTGCGCATCCGCCAACCGATACAACTCGATGCTCCCATCCCAGTGTTCGATCAACGCCGTGCACGACTCCACCCAATCCCCGCAGTTGAGGTAATCCACCTCGCCCACCTTGCGAATCTCCGCATGGTGGATATGCCCGCAGACCACGCCATGCAACTCGCGCTTGGTCACCTCATGGGCGATGGCTTCTTCAAAATCACTGATGAAGTTCACCGCCGTCTTGACCTTGTGCTTGAGGTACGCCGACAGCGACCAATAGCCATAACCGTAGCGCGCGCGCCAGTGGTTCAGCCAGCGGTTCAGCGTGAGGGTGAACTCGTAGGCCGAGTCACCGAGGAACGCCAGCCAGCGGTGGTAGCGGGTGATCACGTCGAACTGATCGCCGTGGATCACCAGCAGATGCCGGCCGTCGGCAGTCACGTGGATTGCTTCGTCGACCAGCTGGATATTGCCCAGGATCAGCTTGGAATAGCGACGCAGGAATTCGTCGTGGTTGCCGGTGACGTAGATCACCTCGGTGCCACGCTTGGCCATGGTCAACAGGCGACGGATCACGTTGGTGTGGGCCTGGGGCCAATACATGCCGCCTCGCAGTTTCCAGCCGTCGATGATGTCACCGACCAGGTAGACCTTGTCAGCGTGATAGCCCTTGAGGAACTGCGACAAATGTTCGGCCTGGCAATCCCGGGTGCCCAGGTGCACATCGGAAATCCACAGGGTACGAACCCGTTGCTTGCGGCTGGGCTTGGCGAACTCGGCACTGGTCATGGGCATCCCTCGACGGTGTTTTCGCGAGCTTGCGCCCTGGCGATTAATAGCCCATGACAACTGTGCGTCAGTCTGATGACAGCGCTCACGGCCCGCAAAGCGTTGTAGACTGCCAGCTTGCCGCCCAGGAGACCGCAATGGGACCCACCCTCACCCTACGCCACTACGTCGAAGCGCCCCTCGCCCACAGCCATGACCATGCGCAGTTGGTGTTCGGCCTGTCCGGACACCTGGACCTGGAAGTGGACGGCCGTGGCAGCCAGGTGCGCGAAAGCAGCGTGATGGTGCTGCCCTTCTCGGCCCACCATGCGTGCGGCAGTCGCGATGGCAGTCGTTGCCTGGTGCTGGATGTGCCGACGGAGCACTGGGTGCTGCAATCGCTGGGCGAGCATGCCGATGCCAGTCGCCGCCTGCTCGACCAGCCCGCGCGGCTGACCCTGGACTCGCGGCAAAGCCAACTGGTGCAATGGCTGGCACACAGCCCGGTGCAGGACCCATTGATCGTGCAGCAAGGCGCGGTGCTGTTGCTGGCCAGCCTCAATCATCCGCTGGCCCCACCGCAGCCGGGCCGACGCCTGCCGTACGCAGCCTTCAATCAACATATCGAGCGGCACCTTGCGCATCCGTTGCAGGTGGCTGACCTGGCGCGTATCGCTGACTTGTCAGTGGCGCGCCTGCACGCACGGTTCATGGCCGAATGCGGGCAAACCCCCATGGACTACATCCGTAGCCGTCGCCTGCACATGGCGCTGGACCTGTTGCGCAAAACACCGCTGCCTATCGGTGAAATCGCCGATCGCGTCGGTTACGCCTCGCAAAGTGCCTTCGCCGCTGCAATGCTGCGGGAATTTGGCGCCTCGCCGGGTGCTTTAAGGCGTAAGCCGTAGGAAGAGTCTCGCGATAAACATCGCGAGCCGGACGACAGACACCGATGCGGGCCACCCACTAGACTGCGGTTCTGTCACACCAAGACTCAAGGATCGCAATGACTCCCCGCTCAGCCCTCGGCGCCCTGCATATCGGCGCATTGATGTTTGGCCTCACCGGCGTATTCGGCAAACTGGCGGCCGCCTCCCCGGCCATCATCGTTTTTGGTCGCGCCGTGTTTGCCGTGGTAGCCCTGGCGGTATTCGCACGGTTCGCCAGCAGCACCGCCTGGAAAACCCTGGAACTGCGCGACTGGCGCCGACTGCTGGTCAGCGGCGTATTGTTGGCGGCGCACTGGGTGACCTTCTTTATTGCCGTGAAAGTCGCCGGCGTAGCGGTTGCGACCTTGGGCTTCACCGCATTTCCAGCTTTTACCGTGATCCTCGAGGGGCTGATTTTCCGCGAGCGCATCCGCGCCAACGAAGTGGTCCTGGTCGTGCTGGTCAGCGTCGGCCTGGTGTTGGTTACCCCGGACTTCAACCTCGCCAGCGAAGCCACCGGCGGGCTGCTCTGGGGCATCGCCTCGGGGTTGCTGTTTTCCCTGCTGTCACTGAATAACCGCGCCAGTTCCGGACGTATCCCGGCGGTGCAGGCAGCGCTGTGCCAGAACGTGGTGGTCGCCGTGTGCTTGTTGCCCGTGGCGGCGCCCGGCCTGACAGAGGTGCGCGCAATCGACTGGTTGTGGATCGGTTTGCTCGGGGTGTTCTGCACCGGCCTGGCCCATAGCCTGTTTGTTGCCAGCCTCGCGGTGATCAAGGCGCGTACCGCTTCGGTGGTGTTCGCCATGGAGCCGGTCTACGGCATCACCGCGGCCTGGCTGCTGTTTGCCGAAACCCCGACGCTGCGCATGCTCTTGGGCGGTGTGTTGATCATCGTCGCGATCGTGCTGTCAGGGTTGATGGGCGGTGCCAGCCAGGCCAAGCAGCCCGCAGCCACGGCCTGATCTATACTTTAAACATCCGCAACAGTCTGCAGTCGTTCAACGGATAACCGACAGCTCGACGACAGCCTGGGTGTGTTCTGAAGTTGCTGCACGCGAGTGGTCACAACTCAACGCGATGCGGGAGCTTTTACCATGGAAATGTTCATCAGTTTATTGGTGCAGATCATCAGCGGGGCCATCGGCGGCAACCTGGCCGGGGCCATCAAGCCCAACATGAGCACCGGTCTCAATTCATTGGTCGGCGGCGTGGGCGGCCTGGTACTGGGCCAGATTCTTGCGGCAATCTTCGGCACCACGGGCGGCGACGCGCTGAACGTAGCGGCACTGGGCAGCAATATCGCCGGCGGTGGTGTGGGCGGCCTGGTACTGACGTTTATCGTCGGTTTCATCAAACAGAAGATGGCCGCGAAGTGACCTCTTCGGTCACCGCCATTCAGTGGCGGTGACCCTCACGGCTTACGCTCGTTATGCCCCAGGTCACGCTGCGGGTCGATCTGGTCACGTACGCGCTGCTTGAGCACCTTGGCCTCGGGAAAACCGCCGTCCGCCTTGCGCTCCCAAATCTGCACACCGTCGCAAGTGATGCGAAACGCGCCGCCCGTGGCCGGTTCCAGCGACACCTTGCCCAAATCATCAGCAAACGTACTCAGCAGTTCCTGCGCCAACCACGCGGCGCGCAGTAGCCACTGGCACTGGGTGCAATAGGTGATGACGATCTCGGGTTTGATCGAAGACATAATTTGAGAAGCTCCAGGCATAACGGGCTCGGCGGATCGAGTGGCTATAATACCGGCCTTTATCGCCCAGCCTCGAGATTCATGATGCGCCGCCTGCTGTCCTGCCTGTTTCTGTGCCTGCTCCCCCTTATCGCCGACGCCATTGAACCGCCACGCCCGAAGATCGGCCTTGTGCTGTCCGGCGGCGCCGCCCGTGGGCTGGCACATATCGGTGTGCTCAAGGCGCTGGAAGAGCAAGGCATCCAGATCGATGCGATTGCCGGCACCAGCATGGGCGCGGTGATCGGCGGGCTGTACGCGTCGGGCTACAAGATCGACGAGTTGGAAAAACTGGCGCTGAGCATCGACTGGCAACAGGCACTGTCTGACGCACCGCCGCGGGAAGACGTGCCGTTCCGGCGCAAGCAGGATGACCGGGATTTCCTGGTCAAGCAGAAACTCAGCTTTCGCGATGACGGCAGCCTGGGCCTGCCACTGGGCGTGATCCAAGGCCAGAACCTGGCGCTGCTGCTGGAAAGCATGTTCGCCCATAGCAGCAACACGCGTAACTTCGACAAGCTGCCGATCCCCTTCCGCGCGGTGGCGACCGATATCACCACCGGCGAGAAAGTGGTATTCCGCAAGGGCCACCTGCCCCAGGTGATCCGCGCCAGCATGTCGATCCCGGCGGTGTTCGCACCCGTGGAACTGGACGGCCGGCTGCTGGTGGACGGCGGCATGACCGATAACATCCCGCTCGATGTGGCGCGGGACATGGGCGTGGATATCGCCATTGTCGTGGACATCGGCACGCCACTGCGCTCGCGCAAGCAACTGGCGACGGTGGTGGACGTGCTCAACCAGTCGATCACCCTGATGACCCGACGCAACTCCGAAGAACAACTCAAGGACCTGCACCCCAAGGACGTGCTGATCCAGCCACCCCTCGCCGCCTACGGCGTGACCGACTTCGGCCGCGCCAAGGACATGATCGATGCCGGCTATCGCGCCACCCGCGCCCTCGACGCGCGCCTGGCCCACCTGCGCCCCGCCGAGCCGATCGACCCACAACTGGTGGCCGCCCGTACACCCGGCGAACGCACGCCGGTGATCACTGCCATCAACGTGGAGAACGACTCGAAAGTCAGCGACGACGTGATCCGCTACTACATCCGCCAACCCTTGGGCGAACCGCTCAACCTAGGGCGCCTGCAAACCGACATGGGCACCTTGTACGGCCTGGATTACTTCGAGCAGGTGCAATACCGCGTGGTGAAAAAGGGCCATGACAACACCCTGGTGATCAGCGCGCGCGGCAAACGCAGCGGCACCGACTACCTGCGCCTGGGCCTTAACCTGTCGGATGACATGCGCGGCGACAGCGCGTTCAACCTCGGCGCCAGCTACCGCATGAACGGCATCAACCGCCTCGGCGCCGAATGGCTGACGCGGGTACAGATTGGGGATCGACAAGAGCTGTACAGTGAGTTCTACCAGCCAATGGACACGGGGTCGCGTTACTTTGTCGCGCCGTATATCAGCGCCCAGGCCCAGAACGTCGAGCTGATCCTGGACAACGACCCCATCTCCGAGTATCGACTGGAGCGCTACGGTTTCGGCTTGAACGTCGGACGGCAGATCGGCAACAGCGGCGAAATCCGCTTCGGCGTCGGCGAAGCCTGGGGCAAGGCAGATGTGCGCATTGGCGACCGGGACCTGCCCAGCGTGAGTTTCAGCGAAGGCTTCTATGAACTGAAGTACTCCTTCGACTCCCTGGACAACGTGTACTTCCCCCATACCGGCGAAGACATCGGCCTGGCCTACCGCGAATTCGAACCTGGGCTGGGCTCGGACCAACGCTACCGCCAGTGGGAGTTCAAGCTCGACAAGGCCATGAGCCACGGCCCGGACACCCTGGTGCTGGGCGGGCGTTACGGGCGCACCCTGGATGATTCGGACGTGGTGATTTCCAGCTTCCTGCTGGGTGGTGCGCGGCAGCTGTCGGGCTTCCGCCAGGATGCTATCTCGGGGCAGAACATCAGCCTGATGCGCGCGGTGTACTACCGCAGGCTCACACCGCGTTCGTACCTGCCGCTGGATTTCCCGCTGTACCTGGGCGCGTCACTGGAACGCGGCCGCGCGTGGAACAACGACAATGAGTTCGACAGTGGGTATATCAACGCGGCGAGTATTTTCCTGGGGTTCGATACACCGTTGGGGCCGCTGAATTTCAGCTATGGGTTCAATGATGATAATCAGAAGGCGGTGTATCTGAACCTGGGGCAGACGTTCTGACGACCTGTACAGAACCCTTTTGTGGTGAGCGGGCTTGCCACAGAAAGCCCGCCCGGTGTTTGCTTCAGGACTTTTCCAGATTCGACAGGATGTGCGCATGCACACGCATGCACACGCTCAAGTCGGCTTCGTCCACGCCTACAAACAGCTCATGGCGCAGGGCGGTGGCAATGGTTTCGATCTGTTCGATCAACGGGCGGGCGGTGTCACATAGCAAAATGCGCTTGGCACGACGGTCTTCCACCACGGCCTGGCGTTGCACCAGGCCCTGGCCTTCCAGGCTGTCCAGCAGGCGGGCCAATGTCGGCCCTTCTACACCCACACTCTGCGCCAACTCACGCTGGGTGGGGGCCTCTTCAAAACGGGCCAAGTGCAGCAGCACCAGCCAGCGCGCCTGTGACAGGCCAAGCCCAGCCAGACGGCGATCCAGCTCGGCGCGCCAACCACGGGACATTTGCGCCAATTGCATGCCAAATCGGTGTTGATCGGTTAACGGCATAAAAAACTCATGTTTTAGACTGAAAATAAAGTGTGGCTAATTATTAGTCAGCTAAGCATGAGCTTTGCCCGTAGGCAAGAGTTGCTATGTACTGATTCGTTACATTGTCGTAATTGGCGCACTAAATTTCGAATTCAGACTGCAAAGCCGCCCGCACGCAGTACAAAACACCTTCAGGAACGCGTCCGGTGAACAGCGGGGCAATCTCCGCCACAGGTGGCAATTCGCCCTCTCCGTCCAGGAAAGCATCCTGGATTTCGCCGAGCAGATCCTCGGGTAAATCAAGGGCTTGCTCCAGCGACAACTGCTGCTTGCTGATGGATTCAGCGAGCAAGGTGTAGACGTTCTTTTCAGAGCATTGCAACTGGCCGGCGATCTGGATCGGAGTCATGCCAGCACGTGCCAGGCTGATCAGTTCGTGGCGGATATCGGCGACTTCTTTCGGCGCTTCGGCCTGGCCGCCGAGTACTTCGAGGAAGGCCTGGCCGTAACGCTCCAGCTTGCGCGCGCCCACACCGCTGACCCGCGCCATCTCGGCCATGCTGGTGGGTTGCTCGCGCAGCATTTCCAGCAGGGTGGAGTCGGGAAAAATAACGTACGGCGGCACGCTGTGTTCCTGCGCCAGTTTGCGGCGCAGGGTGCGCAAGGCTTCCCACTGCTCGCGTTCTTCGCCCCGCACAAGCTGGCTGGCCTGGCTGGTGCTGCTCTTGGCAGTGGTCTGCGGCTTGAGGTCGCGGCGCAGCTCCAGGCTGACTTCGCCCTTGAGCAACGGCCGACAGCTGTCATTCAGGCGCAGGCCGCCATAGCCTTCGATGTCGATGTCCACCAGGCCGCGCGCCACCATCTGCCGGAACAGCGAGCGCCACTCGCCTTCGGCGCGGGCCTTGCCGACACCATAGACCGAGAGTTTTTCGTGGCCGAAGCTGCGCACCTTCTCGTTGTCCTTGCCCAGCAACACATCCACCAAGTGACCGACGCCATAACGCTGGCCTGTGCGATAGATGGCGGACAAACCCTGGCGCGCCGGTTCAGTGGCGTCCCAGGTCTGCACGCCGTCGACGCAGTTGTCGCAGTGGCCGCACGGCTCGGGCATGTCTTCGTCAAAATACGCCAGCAAAGTCTGGCGACGGCAGCGGGTCTCTTCACACAGCGAGAGCATCGCGTCGAGTTTGTGCTGTTCCAGGCGCTTGTGGCGCTCGTCGCCCTCGGAGTTCTGCAGCATCTGCTTGAGCATCACCACGTCTTGCAGGCCGTAGACCATCCACGCATCCGCCGGCAAACCGTCACGGCCGGCGCGCCCGGTTTCCTGGTAGTAGGCCTCGAGGGATTTGGGCAGGTCCATGTGCGCAACGAAGCGCACGTTGGATTTGTCGATGCCCATGCCGAACGCGATAGTGGCCACCATGATCAGGCCTTCCTCGTTGAGGAAGCGCTTCTGGTGAGCTGACCGTGTTTCGTTGGGCAGGCCGGCGTGATACGGCAGCGCCGGGTAGCCTTGTTCACAGAGAAACGCGGCCACCTCATCGACCTTCTTGCGCGACAGGCAATAGACGATGCCCGCATCGCTGCGCCGCTCGGAGAGGAACGCCAGCAACTGTTTGCGCGGCTGCTCCTTGGGCACGATGCGATAGAAAATGTTCGGACGGTCAAAGCTCGACAGGAAGCGCTCGGCGTTCTGCAGGTGCAGGCGCTCGACGATTTCTTCGCGGGTGCGCTTGTCGGCCGTGGCGGTCAGGGCAATGCGCGGCACATCGGGAAACAGCTCTGCCAATTGGCCGAGCTGCAAATACTCGCGACGGAAGTCATGACCCCATTGGGAGACACAGTGGGCTTCGTCGATGGCGAACAGGGCGATTTCCAGGCTTTGCAAAAAAGCCAGCATGCGCGGCTGCACCAGACGCTCGGGGGCCAGGTACAGCATCTTCACTTCACCACGCTTGATTCGCGCCGCCAGGTCGCGCTGCTGCTCGGCACTGAGGGTGGAGTTCAACGACGCGGCGGCGACACCGAGTTCTTCAAGGGTAGCCACCTGGTCGTCCATCAGGGCGATCAGCGGCGACACCACCACGGCCAGGCCATTGCGCAACAGCGCAGGCACCTGAAAGCACAAAGACTTGCCGCCGCCGGTAGGCATCAGGACCAGTGCGTCACCGCCACTGGCCACGCGCTCAATGATCGCACCCTGGCGGCCACGAAAACTGTCGTAGCCGAAGATGTCCTTGAGGACGCGTTGTGCCTGCTCGAGCATGTAAAACTCCAAAATAGTGCCGAAATCCCTCTGTACAGGCTGGCCGAAAAAAACCGCCTTCACGGGAAATAATCCGTAAGCGAAGTTTTCGCGCACTGGGCTTGGCCTGCAAGGGCATCACAAAACGCGGCAGTATACCCGAGCGTTACCCGCCAAAGGGCGCCGCTGACGAATAGCGGGCGCTATCTAAAACCTGGCAAATATGCAGTGCGGCTGGCCTGTGCGCTCAAGAAAGCCTAGAATTCAGCATCGTTTATTCCCAAGGTAGTCCTTCAATGTCCTTCGCTGAGCAACTAACCCGCCTGCAAGCCTTCCTCGACGCCGATGAGCTGCATGACGAGGCGCTGGACTACGTGGCCGCCCACGGCTACCTGACCGCCCTGTCGATCTGCTCCGACGTCGTCCCCGACCGTGAATGGATCGATGCACTGTTCGCCGAAGAGCCGCACTACACCGACGCGGCCCAACGCGAAGAAATCGAATCCACCCTGCTGGCCCTCAAGGCCCACATCGGTCGCCAACTGGCTTCCGACGAGGAATTCGAGCTGCCGTGCGAACTGGACCTGGGCGAAGAACCGGATGACTCCGACCTGCGCGGCTGGTGCATCGGTTTCATGGAAGGCGTTTTCCTGCGCGAAGCCGCCTGGTTCGAAACCGCCGAGGAAGAAGTCAGCGAAATGCTGCTGCCAATCATGGTCGGTTCCGGTCTGTTCGACGACCAGCCTGAATTCGCCGACATCGCCGCCGACGCCAACCTGATGGACGACATGATCGTTCAGATCCCGGAAGCCCTGACCGCGCTGTACCTGCTGTGCAACGCACCTGACGAAAAACCGGCGATCCTCAAGCCACGTCACCACTGAGTCGCTTGCCCGTGACACCCATGGGCAATCGTCCTCTGCTCCTGCGCTACCTGTTGCTGGCCATCGGCTGGCTCAGTGTGGCGTTGGGGGTGATCGGGATTTTCCTGCCGGTATTGCCGACGACACCCTTCCTGCTGCTCGCTGCCGCCTGCTTCGCCCGAAGCTCCCCACGTTTCTACCATTGGCTGGTGCAACACCCACGCCTGGGACCGTGGATCCGTGATTACCTGGATGGCAATGGCATTCCTCTCAAAGCCAAGGTCTACGCCATCGGCTTGATGTGGCTGAGTATCGGCGTGTCCTGTTACCTGGTGCCACTGCCGTGGGCGCAGGGTTTCATGCTGACCAGTGCGGTGCTGGTGACTATTTACATCCTGCGCCAGAAAACCCTGCCACCCCGTTAGGCCGCGACATCACGTCGCGCTCAGACCTTGGTCGACACTGACTAACCCCAAGCATTCTGCGAGACTGTCCAACCGGGCCTGGAATGCCCGGGTGTTCTTATGCGCGGAGTTACCATGACGTTGTCCAGCGGGCTGATCGCCGCCGTTGCCCTGGCCTATATGGCCATTATGTTTGCCATCGCCTTCTACGGTGATCGCCGCCGTGCGCCGCTGCCGCCGCGTATGCGTGCCTGGGTGTACAGCCTGTCGCTGGCCGTTTACTGCACCAGTTGGACATTCTTCGGCGCCGTAGGCCAGGCCGCCGAACAGTTGTGGGCGTTTTTACCGATCTACCTGGGACCGGTGTTGTTGCTGGTGTTGGCACCTTGGGTGCTGCAGAAGATGATCCTGATCAGCAAGCAGGAAAACATCACCTCCATCGCCGACTTTATTGCGGCGCGCTACGGCAAGTCCCAATCCCTCGCCGTGGTGGTCGCTCTGATCTGCCTGGTCGGCGTGTTGCCTTACATCGCCCTGCAACTTAAAGGCATCGTATTGGGCGTCAACCTGCTGATCGGCGCTGGCGCCGACACCACGGGCACCCGAGCTCAGGACACGGCGCTGATCGTGTCGCTGGTGCTGGCGCTGTTCACCATTGTGTTTGGTACGCGCAACCTCGATGCCACGGAACACCACCGGGGCATGGTGCTGGCGATTGCCTTTGAATCTCTGGTCAAACTGTTCGCGTTTCTGGCGGTCGGCGCGTTTGTGACCTACGGGCTGTACGACGGTTTCGGTGATCTGTTCAGCCAGGCCATGCTCGCCCCCCGCCTGGATGAATACTGGAAAGAGACCGTCAACTGGCCCTCCATGGTGGTGCAGACCGGCGTGGCCATGATGGCGATCATCTGCCTGCCCCGGCAGTTCCATGTCACGGTGGTAGAAAACATCGATCCCCAGGACCTGCGCCTGGCCAAGTGGGTGTTTCCCGCCTATCTGATTCTTGCCGCACTGTTTGTAGTACCGATCGCCCTGGGCGGCAAGATGATGCTGCCCAGCTCGGTACTGCCGGACTCCTACGTCATCAGCCTGCCCATGGCCGAAGCGCATCCGGCACTGGCCGTGCTGGCCTTCATCGGCGGCGCGTCGGCTGCGACCGGCATGGTCATCGTGGCGAGCATCGCCCTGTCGACCATGGTCTCCAACGACATGCTGCTGCCCTGGCTGCTGCGTCGCTCCAGCGCCGAGCGGCCGTTCGAAGTGTTCCGCCACTGGATGCTCTCGGTACGCCGCGTAAGCATCGTGATCATTCTGTTGCTGGCCTACGTCAGCTATCGCCTGCTGGGCTCCACCGCGAGCCTGGCGACCATCGGCCAGATCGCCTTTGCCGCCGTGACCCAACTGGCTCCCGCCATGCTCGGTGCGTTGTATTGGAAACAAGCCAACCGACGCGGTGTGTTTGCCGGACTGGCAGCCGGTACTTTCCTGTGGTTCTACACCTTGGTCCTACCGGTGACGGCGAAAAGCCTGGGCTGGTCCCTCAGCCTCTTCCCAGGGCTGACGTGGATGCATTCCCACCCGCTCGGGTTGTCCGTCACCTCATTGACCTTGGGCACCGTGTTTTCCCTGGCCGGCAACTTCACGCTGTTTGTGTGGGTGTCGATGCTGTCGCGCACGCGCGTGTCCGAACACTGGCAAGCCGGGCGTTTCATCGGCCAGGAAATCAGCCAACGTGCCAGCGCCCGTTCGATGTTGTCGGTGCAGATCAGCGACTTGCTTAGCCTGGCAGCGCGCTTTGTCGGTGAAGAACGCGCCCAGCAAAGTTTTATCCGTTTCGCCTATCGCCAGGGCAAAGGCTTCAACCCCAACCAGAATGCCGACAACGATTGGATTGCCCACACCGAGCGATTATTGGCCGGCGTGCTGGGCGCCTCGTCGACACGCGCGGTGGTAAAAGCCGCCATCGAAGGTCGGGAAATGCAGCTGGAGGACGTAGTCCGCATCGCTGACGAAGCGTCGGAAGTGCTGCAGTTCAACCGCGCGTTGCTGCAAGGCGCCATCGAGAACATCACCCAGGGCATCAGCGTGGTCGACCAGTCCCTCAAGCTGGTGGCCTGGAACCGGCGTTATCTGGAGCTGTTCAATTACCCGGACGGGCTGATCAGCGTTGGCCGACCGATTGCCGACATCATCCGCTACAACGCCGAACGCGGGCTGTGCGGGCCGGGCGAGGCCGAAGTGCACGTGGCGCGACGCCTGCACTGGATGCGCCAAGGCCGCGCGCACACGTCCGAACGTTTATTCCCCAATGGGCGGGTGATCGAGTTGATCGGCAACCCGATGCCGGGCGGCGGTTTTGTTATGAGCTTCACTGACATTACCGCGTTCCGCGAAGCCGAGCAGGCACTCACCGAGGCCAACGAAGGCCTGGAACAACGGGTGACCGAGCGCACCCATGAACTGTCCCAACTCAATGTGGCACTCACCGATGCCAAGGGCGTGGCCGAGTCCGCCAGCCAGTCGAAGACCCGCTTTCTGGCGGCCGTCAGCCATGACTTGATGCAACCTTTGAATGCTGCGCGCCTGTTTTCCGCCGCCCTCTCCCACCAGAACGACGGCCTCTCCACCGAAGCCCGGCAACTGGTGCAACACCTGGACAGCTCGTTGCGCTCCGCCGAAGACCTGATCAGCGACCTGCTGGATATCTCGCGCCTGGAAAACGGCAAGATCAATCCGCAGCGCCAGCCCTTTGCACTCAACGAACTGTTCGACACCTTGGGCGCGGAGTTCAAGGCGCTGGCCCAGGAGCAAGGTTTGCGTTTCCGCCTGCGCGGCAGTCGCTTGCGCGTCGACAGCGATATCAAGTTGCTGCGGCGCATCCTGCAGAATTTTCTCACCAACGCTTTCCGTTATGCCGACGGCCCGGTGCTGCTTGGCGTACGCCGACGCAAGGGCGAGCTGTGCCTGGAAGTGTGGGACCGTGGCCCCGGCATCCCATTGGATAAACAGAAGGTGATCTTCGAAGAATTCAAACGCCTGGACAGCCACCAGACCCGCGCGGAGAAAGGCCTGGGGCTGGGCCTGGCAATCGCCGATGGCTTGTGCCGCGTACTCGGTCATCGGTTGAGCGTACGCTCGTGGCCAGGCAAAGGCAGCGTATTCAGCGTGCGCGTGCCGTTGGCGCGCAACCAGGCCAGCCCGCAGGTCAAGACGCCACAGGAAACCGGCCTGCCGTTGAGCGGCGCACAGGTGCTGTGTGTGGATAACGAAGAGAGCATCCTGATCGGCATGCGCAGCCTGTTGACCCGCTGGGGCTGCGAAGTATGGACCGCCACCGACCAGGCGCAATGCGCGGCGTTGCTTGCCGACGGCGTGCGTCCGCAGCTGGCCCTGGTGGACTACCATCTGGACCATGGCGAAACCGGGACTGAGCTGATGGGGTGGCTGCGCGCACAACTGGCCGAGCCGATTCCCGGCGTGGTGATAAGCGCCGACGGCCGCCCGGAGATGGTGGCCGAAGTGCATGCGGCGGGGTTGGATTACCTGGCCAAGCCGGTGAAACCGGCGGCGTTGCGGGCGTTGCTGAGTCGGCATTTACCGCTGTAAATGGTTTGTACTCGGTCTAATGTGGGAGCGGGCTTGCTCGCGAATGCGGTGGATCAGTCAGCACATGCATTGACTGACGCACCGCATTCGCGAGCAAGCCCGCTCCCACATTTTTGGTCTGTGTTTATTCAGGTAGATGGGCCACACCGTCTGAATCAGTCATCGCGCGCTCCAACAAATCGGCCGGCAGGCTCTTACTGGCCCGAGCACCGAGCAGCTTCAATTGCTCGACCCGGCTGACCAGATTTCCGCGTCCATCTGTCAGCTTGTTCCGCGCCGCGCTGTAAGCCTTATCCAACTGCTGCAAACGGTTACCCACTTCATCCAGGTCTTGGATAAACAGCACGAACTTGTCGTACAGCCAACCGGCGCGCTCGGCGATTTCCCGGGCGTTCTGGCTCTGGCGTTCTTGTTTCCACAGGCTGTCGATCACGCGCAGCGTCGCGAGCAAGGTGGTTGGGCTGACGATCACGATATGACGGTCGAATGCTTCCTGAAACAGGTTGGGCTCAGCCTGCAACGCAGCGGAAAATGCCGCTTCGATCGGCACGAACAGCAACACGAAATCCAGGCTGTGCAGGCCTTCCAGGCGCTTGTAATCCTTGCCGGCCAAGCCTTTGACGTGGTTGCGCAGCGACAGTACGTGCTGCTTCAGGGCCGCCTGGCCGATCACTTCATCGTCTGCCGCCACATACTGTTGATAAGCGGTGAGGCTGACCTTGGAGTCCACCACCACCTGCTTGTCGCCGGGCAACATGATCAGCACGTCCGGCTGGAACCGCTCGCCATCCGGGCCCTTGAGGCTGACTTGGGTCTGGTACTCACGGCCCTTCTCCAGCCCGGCATGCTCCAGCACCCGCTCAAGGATCAGCTCACCCCAGTTGCCCTGGGTTTTCTGGCCCTTGAGCGCGCGGGTCAGGTTGGTGGCTTCGTCCGACAGACGCAGGTTCAACTGCTGTAGGCGCTCCAGCTCCTTGGCCAGTGAAAAACGCTCACGCGCCTCGTTCTGATAGCTTTCTTCCACGCGTTTTTCGAAGGACTGGATGCGCTCTTTCAGCGGGTCGAGCAATTGACCCAGGCGCTCTTGGCTGGTTTCGGCGAAGCGCTGTTCACGCTCGTCGAAGATCTTGCCGGCCAACTCGGCGAACTGCGCACGCAGCTCATCACGCGAGCCTTGCAGGTCGGTGAGGCGTTGTTGATGACTGTCCTGTTGTTCACGCAGTTCGGCGCGCAAGGCGGCCGACAAGGCATCGAGGCGGCGTAGCTCGACTTCCTTGGCGCTACGATCGAGGTTCCAGGCGTGGGCGGCGTCGCGGGCATTGTCACGGTCGATCTGCAGCAACTCGACTTCTCGGCGCACTGCTGCAAGATCGGCCTGTTTGGCGGCGTTGGCCTGGCTCAAGTCGCTGATCTCGTCGCGGCTGGCATCCAGCTGAGCGGCCAGACCTTCCTGAGCCAGCTGTGCAGTGGCCAAGCGCTCTTCAAGCAGTTCCCAGCCAGTCATGCGTGCGCTCAGGCGTCGCTGGAGCTGCCAGCACACGGCCACTAACGGCACAGCTGCGCCAGCCAGGCCCAAGGCAATACTGGTCCAGTCAAAAACCATAGACATGTCTGCCATCACCGAAAAAAACCAAGGTTAGCGGAGCACAAGGCCTGAGGACAGCTCAGTCTTCGACCTGGCCCAGTTCGCGCTGGGCGCGGCGGTCACCGGCGCGGGCGGCCAGGCGTAGCAGGTCGTGGCCGATGCGGCGGTCGCGGGCATTCCCGCATTCGCGGCACATCAGTTGGCCCAGGCGGCTTTGCGCGGCAACCACACCATCACGGGCCGGCTGCTTGAGCAAACGCCCGGCGAAGTGCTTGACGTTGGTGTTGTGACCCAGGCGCGGACTGTCGAGCAACCACAAGGCAACTTTCAACGAGAAGCGCTTGGGGGCGGTAACAGTTTGAGGGGTGTCGGTAACAGAAGGTGATACTGAGCGAAACTTCATAAAGCACTGTGGGACAGAACGGAAGGCGCGCCACTCTACTCTTTTTTTCGTACAGGTAAAGCTGAAAAAACTCGGCACGCCCGTTCTAGAGCAAGCGCTCGGGACAATCCACAGAAGCTGTGGATAACTCAGTGGACAACCCCCCTTTAACTCGCGCAAAGCCCCATGGAATGGGGGCCGCAGTCAAACTGACGATTTTTTCACCAATAAAAAAAAGCCAGATTTTTCATTGACTTAAATTTCCATTACAGGCAAATGGCAGCCCCGCAGTGCAGTTGACAGCGCGGTTACACACGCCGCAACTAATGTGCACAAGTACCCATTCGATGGTTATATCCCCGGCTTTTTTTGAAGCGACTCGCTGCAAAAATGTTACCGCGAGGGCAAAGCGGGGACTTTTCAAATCTTCCCCGGCTCGCCACACTCCCCCACCTACATCGCAACGGTGGGTGGGTTGATGAAAGGGATTCTGTTATTCGCCGTGTTGCTGCTGGCCATCTGCGCCGTTTCCTTGGGGATCAATGCCGCACTGCCGTCACCGGATGGGGCGCTGTTCGCCATCGCGATCCTGCTGTCGGCGGCGTTCACGGCCGTGAGCCTGTGCATCGAACTGGGTGAAGGCCGGATAAACGACATGGGCGACGTGATGAAGGTGGTAGAAACCGGTCAATCCCTGCGCCTGACGCTTGCCGCCTACGGGCTGGGCTGCTCCCTGGCGGCCGCGAGCACCGTACTGGTCTATCGCGGCCTGTTGGGCGGCTGATGAAAGTTTTTTGGCTAACACACTTCCCTTACCTGTTTCAATCCGTTACTATCCGCGGCGTTAGTACCAAGCTGAAAGTCAATTCTGGTCGAACAACTCCCCTGTCCAACACGGGATCGGCCACCTCGATGGTTTCCAGGTATCACTTGCGACGACACGGCCTTTGAACAAGCAAAGGGTGTCGCGAAGTTTCCATACTCTGACCGAACCAACCTGCAAATTGATCAGGATCTTCACCCCGGGCCCAGAACCTTTGCCCCTGTTGTGTTGCCTGCCCTCCTAAGTACCTACCTGCCAGCCCAAGCGCGCCTAACTTATCAGCGCTTCAAACTGGCTGCTTTGTTCCAGTCGGTTTCTTCGTTCGATCAATCGTGGTCAACGTCGCTGGAACGTTTTAATACGGCACGGTTCTTATCCGTGTCATTTGTAGGAACACCAATAATTATGAACGCTCAAATCCATACTCAGGATGCCATTCGCACCCTCACCAACGCTTTTGCTCCAATGAACTGCCTGATCATGGCCGCTCGCAAAGGCTGCTTCAGCTTCACCCTGGTCAACGAACACGGCATCGCTCGTCACAGCGAACGCCTGTACCCCGATCAATACTCCAGCGCAGAACCGCTGCAGGCCGTGATCGAGCGTACCCGTCAGGCACTGACTGCCTGATCGACCCGAGTCGCTGAAACACAAAAACCCTGTTTAAAAAGCAGGGTTTTTTATTGCCCGGAATTTGCCTATTGAGCTTTTGTACTAAGTTCGAATAGATATAAACGTTATAACTAAATGAAGAAGATGTTTTAAAAACAGTCCTTTACATCACAAATATGACACTACACTTCAACTCAAGCGGCATGATCCGCTTCCGGCGAGCCTGAGATCCGATCCACTGCTGCCAAGCCCCCACCTTCTCAGGCTTCGTCGACCACTTTCACGGATTGAGGCGTGTATGGGTATCGCTGCCAGCGAATTGTGTCGTTATGTGATCCGGCCGACCTTGATGTACCTCGGCCGCCATAACCCGACGGCCGAGTCCCTGCTGCTGGGCATTGCCGCCAGCCAGTCGGAACTCGGTTCCGCGCTGCACGACCGCCGTGGGCATGGCCTGTATAGCATCACCGAACCGCGCCACCGCGCCTTATGGGATAACTACCTGGCGCTGGACCCCGAGCGCGCCAGCCTGGTACGCGGGCTCGCGAGCCAGCACGCGTTCCTCAGCGCCCCGCAATTGGAGCTCACCGTCAACTTGCGCTACGCCACCGCGATTGCCTGGTTGTTGGTGGAACAACACACCCCCGCTCTGCCTCCGCCCGGTGACGTGCTGGCCATGGCGCGTATCTGGAAAGAAATTTTTCATCCACAAGGACGGCTGCGCGATTTCACTCAAGCCTGGCAAACCTGTGTTTCACCCATGAATCACGTGGTTTGCTAACCGGGCAATTTGCAAGATTCGCCAAAAACCCCGGAATTTGGTCGGATTGTCCTACAAAACCGCTCTATCTCCTACATTACAGCCTATAGCGCGATCTTAAAATTATTGTTACTTTCCGCAGCGGTGATCACCACGGAGTTCTAATAATGAAAAAAGTAATGCTCAAGACCACACTTAGCCTCGCCGTTGCCATGGCATCCTCCCACCTGTTCGCAAGCGGTTTTGCACTGAACGAACAGAGCGTCAGCGGGATGGGTACGGGTTTCGCAGGTCGCTCTTCTTCTGCCGATGATGCAAGCACTGTTTACGGTAACCCTGCCGGTATGTCTCGCCTGAATGGCCAGCAAATCACCGGTGGTGTTGCAGCGATTGACGCCTCGACTGACATCAGCAGCACAGGTGGCAACTCTCGCGGCTCCAACAAAGGTGACATGGTTCCGTTCACCGCGGTGCCATTTGGTTTCTACACCAACAAACTCAATGACCAGTGGGCTATCGGCTTCGGTGTCTACGCACCGTTTGGCCTGGTGACCGACTATGAAAACGGCTTCCAGGGCCGTGGCTTCGGCAGCAAGAGCGAAGTGAAGGTCATGACCTTCCAGCCAACTGTCAGCTATGCGTTCAACGACCGCGTATCGGTCGGTTTCGGCCCAACCATCAACCGGATTTCCGGTGTGTTGGAATCGGACAAAACCCTCGACCCTCGTTTTTCCGACACCAACGTCAAGATCAAGGGTGATGACACCGCGCTGGGTTTCAACATCGGCGTGCTGGTCCAGGCCACTGATACCACCCGCGTCGGCCTGACCTACCATTCGAAGGTCAAGTACAAGCTGGAAGGTCACACGACCGTCAGCGGCCCAGCCCAGACTCAAGGGGTCCTGCGTAATAACCGTTACGACGCCTCCTTGAAAATCGACACTCCAGAATCCTATGACCTGTCGGTGACACAAGACCTGACTGACGCATGGAAACTGTATGGCGGTGCAACCTGGACACGCTGGAGCCGCCTGAAGGAAATCACCGTCAACAACGACGGCGTAACCGGCGCGGGCGGCATTTTGGCACCTAGCCAACTCAGTGCCATCACCGAGAAACAAGACTGGCACGACACCTGGGCCTACGCCGTGGGTACCTCGTATCAGCTGACCAAACAAGTGGTACTGCGTACCGGCCTGACCTTCGACCAGTCGCCTACCAACAACACCGATCGTTCGCCGCGCATTCCTACTGGCGATCGCACGATCTTCAGCGTGGGCCTGGGCTACAAAGTCATGGATAACATGACCATCGACCTGGCCTACTCGTACCTGAAAGAAGAAGATGTGAAGGTCAACAACACGGCCAACCCACCTTCCACTGCCAGCTACCGCGCCAAGTATGAAAACAGCGCCAACGGTTTCGGCCTGGGCATGACTTACACCTTCTGATCCAGACGGGTGTAAAAAAGCCCCGCTCTCCTGCAAAGGAAGCGGGGCTTTTTAATGGCAGACGATCAAGGCTTGGACGCTATCGCCTCTTCCACTGCCTTGATCATGTCCGGACTGTCCGGCTTGGTAAGGCTGGAAAAATTGGCAATCACCTTGCCCTGCCGATCCACCACGTACTTGTAGAAATTCCACTTCGGCGGCGCGTCGGTCTGCTGCGCCAACACCTTGAACAGGTTCACCGCATCCGGTCCCTTGACCTTTTGTGGCTCGGTCATGGTGAAGGTCACGCCGTAATTCACGTAGCAGACCTTGGCGGTTTCTTCGCCGGTCTTGGCTTCCTGCTTGAAGTCATCTGACGGCACGCCGATCACTTCCAGCCCTTCGCCCTTGTAGCGCTGGTACAAGGCTTCGAGGCTTTTGAACTGTGGGGCGAACCCGCAAAAGCTGGCGGTGTTGACGATGACCAGTGGCTTGCCGGCGAAGCGTTGGCACAGGTCGATGGATTCCTTGGCGCGCAGCTTGGGCAATTGGCCTTCCAACAGCGGCGGGCAACTGGCGGCCAAGGCGGCAGTGCCAATGGCCATCAGGACGGGTACAGCGAGCCAGCGCATCTGCATGTCGTGTGTCCTTGAAATTATTCAGACCACGAACTTAACAGATCGACATGCCCAGTTGCATCAATGCCAGCCCGCCGTTTTGCCAGCCCCACCAGGCCAGCAACATCAAAACCAAGACTGCGGCGAGTATCAACCCGCGTACCGCTATGCTCATGCCGCCTCCATCTGCGCCTGCAATCGCGCCACTGGCCGCTCGCGTACCGGCCAATTCAGGGCCGCAGCGAGCAGGCTCAACAGGATCGCCACCTGCCAGATCAAATCGTAGTTGCCGGTTCGATCATAGACCACCCCGCCCAACCAGCCGCCCAGGAACGAACCGAGCTGGTGGAAAAGGAACACGATCCCACCGAGCATGGAGAGGTTTCGTACACCAAACAACGTTGCGACGGTACCGTTGGTCAGCGGCACGGTGGACAGCCACAGGAAGCCCATCGCCATACCGAACAGGTAGGCCGTGACTTCGGTGACCGGCGCCCATAGGAACAATACGATCACCACCGCCCGCAACAGGTACAGCCCAGTCAGCAAGCGCGGTTTGGACATGCGCCCACCGAGCCAGCCGGCGGTGTAGGTGCCGAAGATATTGAACAGGCCAATCAGCGCCAGCACCGTGGTACCGACGGTGGCCGGCAAGTGCTGGTCCACCAGGTAGGCCGGCAAATGCACGCCGATAAACACCACCTGGAAACCGCAGACAAAAAAGCCGAAGGCCAACAGCCAGAAACCGGAATGGGAACAGGCTTCCTTCAAGGCTTCACGCAAGGTTTGCTGGCCCGCCAGTACCGGCAATGGCCGATCCTTGAGCATGGCGACCAGCGGCAGAATCAGCGCCACCATCAGGCCCAGTGCCAGCAGTGCCGCGGACCAGCCCAACCAACTGATCAAACCCAGAGTGCCCGGCACCATGGCGAACTGACCAAACGAACCCGCAGCGCTCGCGATACCCATCGCCATGCTGCGTTTTTCCGGCGCCACGGCCCGGCCCACCACGCCAAGAATCACCGAGAACGAGGTGCCGGACAGACCGATACCAATCAGCAAGCCGGCACTGAGGGACAACGACCACGCCGAGTCGGACATGCCCATCAACACCAGGCCCGCCGCGTACAGGACGCCGCCGACAAACACCGCTTTAGTCGCGCCAAAACGGTCGGCCAGGGCGCCGGTGAACGGCTGCGCCAGACCCCAAATCAGATTCTGCAAGGCAATGGCAAAGGCGAAGGTCTCACGGCCCCAGCCGAACTCGCTGCTCATCGGCGCCAGGAACAGGCCAAAACCGTGCCGCACGCCCAACGACAACGCCAGGATCAGCGCACTCCCTACAAGAATCCAGCCACTGGTGCGCCACATCGAGGTCATTTCTTATTCTCCGCTCGCGGGTATATACCCGCTTGTATTCGAACCAACCCGCGCTCAGGCGAGTTCGTCCAGCAAGGCCAACAAGGTTTCGCGTTTTTCCGCGCCGAGTTGATCGATCAATTTCTGCTGCGCCGCTTCCCAGGCAGGTAATGCCGCGGCCAGTCGTGCTTCACCGTCCTCGGTCAACATCACCAGACGGTTGCGCAGGTCATCGCCTTCCACCAACCGCACCAGGCCCTCGCCTTCCAGCACCCGCAAGTTACGCCCCAACGTGCTGCGATCCAGGCCCATGGCTTCCGCCAGGCTGGAAATGCTCGGCTGATCAAGGCGCTGCAAGTTACACAGCAAAGAATACTGGGCGACGTTGATCCCGAAGCCATCAAGAGCGCCGTCGTAATGCCTGCTGACGCCACGGGCGGCACGTCGCAGGTTGGTACACAAACATTGGGAGGCAAGCATGGAAGGTGTATATACCCGCGATTGAGGGAATGCAAGAAAGTGTTACAGCGCCACGCCAACCAGAACCGCGACTTCCAGCAGCTCCAGCAAGGCGCCAGCGGTATCACCCGTGGTGCCGCCCAGGCGGTTGACCATCAATTGGCGCAGCCCGATAAAGCAGATCGCAGCGAGCAATACAGCCATCCCACCGCTGAAGCCGCCGATAAGAATACAGGCCAAACCGCTGAGGATCAGTACCTGTTGGCCGACGATTCTCGGTAAATGATCCGACAATGCCTGGCCCAATCCACCAGCACGCACATAGCGCGTGGTAAGAAACAGCGCCAGCATCGATGCGCGGCCGATCAGCGGCGCCAGGATCAATGCGGCGCCGTTATGCTGCTCGATCAAGGCCACCAACGCAGTGAATTTGAGCAGCAGCACCAACCCGAGCGTGACCACGGCAATCGGACCGCTGCGGGGGTCCTTCATGATCGTCAGCGTGCGCTCGCGGTCGCCAAAACCGCCGAGCCAGGCATCGGCGCTGTCCGCCAAGCCATCCAGGTGCAGGCCACCACTGAGCAACACCCAGGCCGTCAGCAACAATGCGGCATGCAGCAGCAACGGGGCGGCCATCAATACCGAATTCAAGCCCCACAACAGCACGCCGAACAACAAACCCACCAACGGATAAAACAGCAGTGAGCGTCCCAACTCCTGAGGCTGCGGCATACCCGGCAGACGAATCGGCAGGCTGCTGAGAAATTGCAGGGCGATCCAAAAGGGCAGCATGTCTACACGCCTTCCGTCAGTGTGCCGTCAGCATCGACGTGCAGGCTGAACAACCCGCCATGGCCCACTTCGACATTCAACAGTTGCTCCCTCGGCAGACCACGCGCTCGCGCCAATAACAGACGCATCACACCGCCATGACTGATCAACAGCACACGCTCACCGGCATAGGCCTGATGCAAGCGTGCGACAGCTCCCAAGACCCGGTCGGAAAAGGCGCTGACAGGCTCGCCCTCCGGTGGTGTAAAGCGGTAGGGGTCAGCCCAGAACAACCCCAGCCCTTCGGCGTCGGTCTCCATCAAGGCCGCCGCACTGTGCCCTTCCCAGGCACCGAAGTGCAGCTCTTGCAGATCTTTTTCCAGGCTCACCGGCAGCTTGAGTTGAGCCCCCAGTTCCTCGGCAAACCGCGCGCAGCGTTGCAGCGGCGAGCTGACCAGACGGTCCCACGGCCCCTGCGCCACCACGGCCGTGCGCATCTGCGCCCAGCCGTTGGCGGTGAGAGCATCGTCCAGGCTGCCACGCAGTCCGCCGCCCAGCTCGGTTTCACCGTGGCGCAGCAAGTCCAGGCGCAAGGTCATGCCGGGCGGTCTGCCACGGCGGCTTCGGCGAAGGTCGCCATCTGCCCGTGTAATGCACAAGCCAGACGCAACAACGGAACCGCCATCGCCGCGCCGCTGCCTTCGCCCAGGCGCAGGCCCAGTTCCAGCAGCGGCTGTGCGTCGAGACTTTGCAACACATGGCGATGCCCCGGCTCGGCGCCGCGATGGCCGAACACCAGCCAGTCACGGCAGGCCGGATTCAAGCGTGTCGCGACCAGCGCCGCGACGCTGCAGATAAAGCCATCCACCAATACCACGATGCCTTCCTGGGCGCAGGCCAGGTACGCGCCCACCAGCGCGGCAATTTCAAAGCCGCCCAGATTGAACAGCGTCTGCAACGCATCACCACGCTGGCCGGCGTGCAGCGCAAGGGCGCGCTCGATCACAGCCACTTTGTGGCTGACACCCTGGGCATTCAACCCCGTCCCCGGCCCAGTGAGGTCACTGACCGGGCAATCGAGCAAAGCACACGCCAACGCACTGGCGGCGGTGGTGTTGCCGATGCCCATCTCGCCGCCGATAAACAGCTGCGCCCCACCTGCCAACGCACGCCGCGCACTGTCGCGACCGGCGTGCAGGGCGAGTTGCCCTTGGGCCTCAGTCATCGCCGGGCCGTTGACGAAATTGGCGGTGCCCGCGCCGATACTCAGGTGACGCACACCGGGCAGCTCCAGAGACGGCGTGACCGTGCCGAGGTCGACCACTTCCAACTGCGCGTCCAACTGCCGCGCCAACACACTGATGGCCGCGCCACCGCTGACAAAGTTGTGCAGCATCTGCCCGGTGACTTCCTGGGGAAACGCCGACACGCCCTCGGCAACCACGCCATGGTCACCGGCAAAGATGGCGATCCACACGTGATCCACCAACGGTTTGACCTGCCCCTGCAAGCCCGCCAATTGCACCGCCAGCGCCTCCAACTGCCCGAGGGAGCCGGCTGGCTTGGTCAATTGCTGCTGGCGAGCCAGGGCGTGTTCGTACGCTTGAGCGTCAATCGCCTTACAAGGGTTGAGCCACCAGGTGTCAGTCATAACGCAGTACCTTTCAAAGTCAGGGGCAGGCCGGCGACCGTCAGGACAACACGCTGACAGCGCTCGGCCAAGGCTTGATGCAGCCAACCGGCTTCATCCACATAGCGGCGAGTCAATTCGCCCAGCGGCACGACACCCAGACCGGTCTCGTTGCTGACAAAAATGATTTCACCCGGCAGCGTGGCCAGGGTTTCCAGCAGTTGATCGCGTTCGGACGCCAGGCGATTAGCGTCTTCAAGCATCAGCAGATTGGTCAGCCACAGCGTCAGGCAATCCACCAGCAAACACTGCGCAGGCGCCGCGTTTTCGCGCAGCACGCGAGCCAGTTCGACGGGTTCTTCGATGAGCCCCCAATGCTCGGGTCGACGCTGGCGATGCAGCGCGACGCGCTCATTCATCTCACCATCCAACGGCTGGCTGGTGGCGATGTAAGTGACGGGCAAACCACTGTCGCTGGCGAGTTTTTCGGCGAGACGACTTTTGCCGGAACGGGCACCGCCAAGGATCAGTTGAAGCATGGGATGGCACCTTGATTTGGCTGAAATGTATCGGCCATCAGGCCGCCTTCGCGGGCAAGCCCGCTCTCACATTGGCACCGCGTACTCACCGTCAAACCCCACACAGCTTGCGTAACAAATCGGTATCCAAGTGGTTCTCCACCAAATCCGCCAAGCGCTCGATATCGCGCTCACGCAAAGCGTGGTAATCCACAGATTGCACATCCTGCAACCCCGCCCAACGCAGCAAAGCGCTACACGCCGCCGGGTTTTCAAACAAACCATGCAGATAGGTCCCGAGAATTTGCCCATCAGCACTTTGCGCGCCATCCCGGCGACCGTCTTCCAGGATCACAGCAGCATTCGACAACGCATACCCCGTCGTCACGCCCGCATGAATCTCATAACCGCTGACTTCGGCATCCTCCAGCACCAAACGCCCACGCACATTACGCAACTGCTTCTCTTCTTCCAGCGTAGTGCTGAACGCCAGCAGCCCAAGGCCATCGCTGGAACCGGCAACCCCTTCCAGGCCCAACGGGTCATGCACCTGCTCACCGAGCATCTGCAGGCCACCGCAAATACCCAGCACCTTGCCGCCATAGCGCAAGTGCCGCGCCACGGCCGCGTCCCAGCCGTTGGCGCGCAAGTACGCCAAGTCGCTGCGCACGCTTTTCGAGCCAGGGAGGATGATCAGGTCGGCGCCAGGGATCGACTGGCCAGGCCCGATAAATTGCAGATCCACTTGGGGATGCAGGCGCAGTGGGTCGAAATCCGTGTGGTTGCTGATGCGCGGCAACACCGGCACCACCACCTTGAGTACCTGGGCCGCCTTGTCGATCTGGCGCCTGTCGATACCGTCTTCGGCTTCCAGGTGCAGGTCCATCACATAGGGCAACACGCCGACCACCGGTTTGCCGGTACGCGCTTCCAGCCAGTCCAGGCCGGGCTGCAACAGCGCAATATCACCGCGAAAACGATTGATGATAAAGCCTTTGACCCGCGCCTGTTCCGTGGGCGACAGCAATTCCAGGGTGCCGACCAGATGGGCAAACACGCCGCCACGATTGATATCGGCGATCAGCAACACCGGGCAATCCACCGCCTCGGCGAAGCCCATGTTGGCGATGTCATTGGCGCGCAGGTTGATCTCCGCCGGAGAGCCCGCGCCTTCGACCATCACCACTGGGTAGGCCTGGCTCAACCGGGCGTGGGAGGCCAGCACCGCCTGCATCGCGATGGCTTTGTAGTCGTGATAGGCCACCGCGTTCATGCTGGTGACGGCGCGGCCGTGGATGATGACTTGGGAGCCGGTGTCACTGTTGGGCTTGAGCAACACCGGGTTCATGTCGGTGTGCGGCGCCAGGTGGGCGGCCTGGGCCTGCACGGCCTGGGCACGACCGATCTCGCCGCCTTCGGCGGTCACGGCGCTGTTGAGCGCCATGTTCTGCGGCTTGAACGGCGCCACCGCCACGCCCTGGCGGACCAACCAGCGGCACAGCGCGGTCACCAAGGTACTTTTGCCGGCGTCGGAGGTGGTGCCTTGCACCATCAGCGTACTCATGTGGCGTCCTTATAGGCGACCAGGGCTTGGTCCAGGCGCAGCCAGTCGGCTTCGGTATCGGGTAGGCCAAAGCGCAGGCTGCTGTCGTGGACAAACAGCCGCAGCAGGATGCCGCGCTGGGCCATGAATTCGTGCATGCGTTCGGCGTGGGGCGTGATCAGCCATTGAAACAACGCGCAGCCGCCCTGGGGCTGGAAGCCGTGGCGCTCCAGCAAGGCGAACAACCGCTGGCCGGCCTCGATGCACCGCGTGCGTTGCCGCACATGCCCGGCCGTGTCGCGCAGGCACACCTGGCCCAACACCCGCGTCGGTCCGCTGACTGCCCAAGGACCGACCTGTTCGGCCAGTAATTTGAGCAGCTTGCGCTCGGCCAACACAAAGCCCAGCCGCACCCCGGCCAGGCCGAAGAATTTGCCGAACGAGCGCAACACGATCAGGCCGACCTGGTGGGCCTGACCCGCCAGGCTCAGTTGGGGGGTGACGTCCATGAACGCTTCGTCCACCACCAGCCAACCGCCGCGCTGGGCCAGCCGCGAGTGCCAGTCCAGCAGGCGTTGCGGGGTCAGGCTCAGGCCGGTGGGATTGTTGGGGTTGACCACCACCAGCACGTCGAGACCCTCAAGAAAGAAGTCGACTTCCTGCTCCTGCACTTCGCGCACCACGTAGCCGGCACGACGCCAGGCTTCGGCGTGTTCGGCATAACACGGCGACAGCACGCCGACTTTGCCCGCGCGGCGCAGGCGTGGCAGCAACTGGATGGCCGCCTGGGAACCGGGCACCGGCAACAGGTGCGCAGCGCCGTAGTATTCGCTGGCGGCCTGCTCCAGACCATCGTCGGTTTCTGGCAGGCGCGCCCAGGCCCGCAATGGAATCTCGGGGATCGGCCAGGGCCAGGGCGCGAGGCCGCTGGACAGGTCGAGCCAATCGGCCTCGGCAATCCCGTACTGAATCGCCGCCTTACGCAGCCGGCCACCGTGCTCAAGCATAGAATTGCGCCCCCGCGCATAGGATCAGCAGCCACAACCATACGCCGCGCTGCACCAGTTGCCAGCCTCGGTCGATGGAATCGGCATCCGCCGGAGGGCCTTCGCCCAGTTGCGGACGCTGATGCACTTCGCCGTGATAGATCGCGGCACCGCCCAACTCCACGCCAAGCGCACCGGCACCGGCCGCCATGACCGGGCCCGCGTTGGGGCTGTCCCAGGTCGGGCCCTGGCTGCGCCAGCATTTAAACGCCAGGCGCGTCTTGCCCAGTGCGGCGTAGGTCAACGCCACCAGGCGTGCAGGAATATAGTTCAGCACATCGTCGATCTTTGCCGCCGCCCAGCCGAAGCGCTCGAAACGTTCGTTGCGATAGCCCCACATGGCGTCGAGGGTGTTGCTCAGGCGGTAAAGCACCACGCCTGGCACACCCGCGACGACAAACCAGAAAATCGCAGCAAACACCGCATCGCTGCCGTTTTCCAGCACCGACTCGGTAGCGGCGCGGGCGACTTCGGTGCGGTCCAGCTCACTGGTCTGACGGCTCACCAGGTAGCTCACGCGCTTGCGTGCTTCCTCGAGGTCATCACTGCGCAAGGCCTGGGCCACCGGGATCACATGCTCACCGAGACTGCGCATGCCAAGGGCGCAATACAGCGCCAGGATCTCCAATACCCAGCCGATGTAAGGTGCCCAGGATAACGCCGTGGCCAGCAGGGTCAGCGGCACCACGGCGATAAACCACGCGGTCACGCCATGGCTGCGCCAGCCGCGGCCACCGGTATTGAAACGTTGCTCGATGCGCCCGGCGAAATTGCCGAACGCCACCAGCGGATGCCAGCGCCTGGGTTCGCCCAGCAGCGCATCCAGCGCGACTGCAGCGACACACAGCAAGGCCACACTCATTGACTCACTCCCCACCCATTCTCATACAACATGTCACTCAGCGGCCGAGGCTCGGTCCAGCCCTCGAGTTGCAACATCGGTGCCGGGTAGAACTCGGCCACCGGCCCCAGGCACAGCACCGCCAAGGGTTTCGCGCCGGGCGGTAAACCCAGCAGATCGGCCAGGGCCTGGGGCTCGAACAGCGAGACCCAGCCCATGCCCAGCCCTTCGACACGGGCCGCCAGCCACAGATTCTGGATAGCACAGGACAATGACGCCATGTCCATTTCCGGCAAGGTGCGCCGGCCAAAGATGTGCCGCTCACGATCATCCATCAACGCCGCCACCAGCACTTCGGCGCAGTCGTGAATGCCTTCGACCTTGAGCTTCATGAACTCATCGGAGCGCTCGCCCAGGGCTTCGGCGGTGCGAATGCGCTCTTCTTCCACCAACTGTTGAATCTGACCACGCAACTGACGGTCACTGATGCGGATAAAACGCCAGGGCTGCATCAGGCCCACGCTGGGTGCCTGGTGCGCGGCCTGGAGCAGGCGGTGCAGCAATTCGGGGGCGACAGTGCCGCCGCTGAAGTGGCGCATGTCGCGGCGTTCGGCGATGGCGCGGTAGACGGCGTCGCGGTCGGCCTGGGGGAAGGCGTTGTCACTCATAGTGCTGGATCGGGCGCGAACAATGCGGCCACCGCCTGGGGATTCGAGGGGAAATAGAAGTGTACGTAGGACGCCGTCATCCGCCCCTGCCGATAAACCGCCTCGGCACCGCGCCCGCCATTGGGGCTCAGGCCACGGGCAATCGGCTGCCATTCGGTGGTGGTCAGCGAATGGTGATAGGTATGGCCGCGCAGGGTGCCTTCGGGCAATTCGACATTTTGCAGCGCCAAGGCCGCGAGCTTCTTCTGCATCACCGCATCGCCTTGCAGCAGGCCCACCAGTTCGGCGCGAGTGCCGTCGACATCAGTCAGCGAGTCCAACAGGTAGAGCATGCCGCCGCATTCGGCGAGCAGCGGTTTGCCGGCGGCATGATGAGCGCGGATGGCGTCGAGCATCGTGGTATTTTGCGACAGCGCCTGGTGGTGCAGCTCCGGGTAACCACCGGGCAGGTAGAGGCTGTCGGCGGCCGGCAATTGGCGATCATGGATCGGCGAGAAGAACTTCAGCTCGGCGCCCATTGCCCGCAACAGGTCAAGGCTGGCGCCATAGGTGAACGCGAAGGCTTCGTCGCGGGCCACGGCGATACGCACGCCGTTAAGCAGTGGCTCGGCGTCGATCACTTCAGGCGCGGCAAAGGTGACCGGCGGCGGCAAAGCGACTTCGCAACTGCTGCCCAGTGCTTGAGCGGCGGCATCCAGGCGTACATCGAGGTCATTCAGTTCGCTCGCCTGCACCAAACCCAAGTGACGGCTAGGCAGCTCGATACCGGTCTCGCGAGACAGCGCGCCGTACCAACGCAAGCCTTCGGTGAGGCTGCCTTCAAGCAATTGCGCATGGCGCAGGGTCCCGACGCGGTTAGCCAGCACGCCAGCGAACGGCAAGTCCGGCTGATAACGCGCCAGGCCCAGGGCCAACGCGCCAAAGGTCTGGGCCATGGCGGTGCCGTCGATCACACCAAGTACCGGCACACCAAAGTGTCGCGCCAGGTCGGCGCTGGACGGCGTGCCGTCGAACAGACCCATCACGCCTTCGATCAAGATCAGGTCCGCCTCCCCCGCCGCTTCCCACAGCAAGCGGCGACTTTCCTGCTCGCCCACCATCCACATGTCCAATTGATACACCGGCGCACCGCTGGCGCGTTCGTGGATCATCGGGTCGAGGAAGTCCGGGCCGCATTTGAACACGCGCACCTTGCGCCCCAGGTTGCGGTGCAAGCGGGCCAGTGCGGCGGTAACGGTGGTTTTGCCCTGGCCGGACGCCGGTGCGGCGATCAAGACGGCCGGGCAATGACGGGGCTGATTCAAAGTTCGACGCCCTTCTGTGCCTTGATACCGGCCTGGAACGCGTGCTTGAGCATGCCCATTTCGGTGACGGTGTCGCCCATTTCGATCAGTTCAGGCTTGGCGCCACGGCCGGTAACCACCACGTGTTGCATCGGCGGGCGGGCTTGCAGGTCGCTGAGCACCTGGTCCAGGTCGAGGTAGCCATGCTTGAGGGCGATGTTCAGCTCATCCAGTACGACCAGGCCGATGGACGGGTCTTGCAGCAGCTCGCGGGAAACCGCCCAGGCGGCTTCGGCGGCGGCGATGTCGCGCTGGCGGTCCTGGGTTTCCCAGGTGAAGCCTTCGCCCATGACGTGGAAACGCACTTGCTCGGGGAAACGGCGGAAGAACAACTCTTCACCGGTACTGTTGCGCCCCTTGATGAACTGCACCACGCCGCACTGCATGCCGTGGCCCATGGCCCGGGCCAGCATGCCAAACGCGGAGCTGCTCTTGCCTTTGCCGTTGCCGGTCAGCACCAGCAGCAGGCCGCACTCGTTCGGGGAATTGGCGATGCGTTCATCGATCACGGCTTTTTTGCGCAGCATGCGCGCCAGGTGGCGTTCGTCGCGGTCGGGGGAATCGGTCATGGCAGCTCTCCGTTGGGGCTGGACAAAAACGGCGGGCAGGAAAAAGAAAAAACAGACAGCCAAGCATCGCCCACCGTGATGCTGTTGGATGTTGCAGGCCGGTCTCCGGGCTCATGAGTGGCGCGCGCCTTATAGACGCGCAGACCGACGCTGCGCCTTCCCATATCGCGAGCGATACAGTGGCAAAAGGCAGCGTCTTGACTCATTTACCGTTGCGGGGGCAGCGCCGGAATCGCGGCGGCACTGTGTACAAGTGCGCTCACTCACCGGCTTCCCTGTTTCACTCGGTCGACCCATGGGTCACAGAGCACCTGGAACAAGCGGCGAAGGGTAGTAGGTTGGGGGTGGAGCGTCAATTAAACCCACCACAAAATCAATGTGGGAGCGGGCTTGCTCGCGAATGCGGTGTGTCAGTCAGCACATTAGCAAACTGACAGACCGCATTCGCGAGCAAGCCCGCTCCCACACTTGGATCTCTGCCAATTCAGGGATTACGCGCCAGATTTCCTGGCAATACACGTTTGGCGCTCAGGTAGGCATTCTGCCAATACGCCTTGGACAAGGTGTCCAACTTCACTGTACCGCCGGTTTGCGGCGCGTGCACAAAGCGGCCTTCGCCGACGTAGATCCCGGCGTGGCTGACCTGTGAACCGCCGCCCGTGGCGAAGAACAGCAAGTCGCCGGTCTGCAGGTTCTGCTCGCTGACATCCTGCGCGCGCATCACGATCAGTTCACGGGTGGTACGCGGCAGGGAGATGCCGGCAGCATCGCGGAAGACAAACCCGATCAGGCCGCTGCAATCAAACCCGGAGTCCGGTGTGTTGCCGCCCCAACGATAAGGCGTGCCGACCAGGCCCAGCGCGCGGAAGAGCACATCTTCGGCTGCAGGCGAGAAATTCTGGGTGGAGTAGTTGAACACCGGCTTGGGCTTGACGGCCACAGGCGCGGGCGGCGGGCGGCTTGCGCAGGCGCTGAGCAGCGCGGCGCAAAGAATAAGGATCAGGCGGGCCGAGGTCGACATGGGCAGAACAATCCTGGTCTGGATGCGGCTTTCGCTGCCGAACGCTGAAAACCAGAACGCGCAAGCAAAGCTCGCGCGAACGGATTACAACAATGTCCAGGGATTCTAGCGCTTACACGTCAAACTTCAAGTATCACTTTAAGTTTACTTGCTAGCGGTAACCGTCGTCGGGGCCATGGCGAGTGCGCGTTTGGCTTCGATGAAGGTTTTGCTCCAGTAGCTGTCACCCAGGTTATCGACCCGGACACCGCCACTGCGACGGCTGCTGGAGTGGATAAACTGGTTATCGCCCAGGTAGATACCGGCATGGCTTACACGACCACGACCCGCTGTACTGAAGAAAAGCAGATCACCGGGCTTGAGGTTGTTGCGCGCGACCAACGGTGCATCCACGTTGATCATTTCGCGGGTGGAGCGTGGCAGATTCATGCCCGCTTCTTCGCGAAACAGGTAGCCGATGAAACCGCTGCAGTCGAAACCGGCTTCAGAGGTGCCGCCGAAACGGTAACGGGTACCGATCAGGGACATGCCACGTTCGAGGATGCTGTCGGCCAGAACGGGCAGCTGGTAAGGCTTGCTGCCATTGAAATTGGCAAGTTCTTTTTCCGTTGCCAGCTCTTCTTCATAAACAGAAGCAGACTGCGCAGCAACGAATTTTGCCTGATTTTGAACCTGTGGTTTTTGCTGTTCTGCCACCTGTTGAGGGTGGGAGGCGCAACCAAACAACAGGGTAACGAGTGCGAGAGGCACGAGGGGTGCGAAGCGATTTAGCATGGGCACGACCGTGGCTGATATGTAAAGAAGACGAGACTATGCCCTCTATCACATCGATTTGCAAATTCAATCGTGATCTATGTGACTTCTTGTTTGGACTATGACATCTAAGCCCTTAACACCCTATATCTGCCTTTTGCGTAGCCAAACCGGCTCAAACGCAGGTTTTCTGGCGCCTGGAATTTGCCGAAAACCGCGAAAACAGCGGGCCGGCTACCAGCCGAGGGTTTCTTTCAAGAAGGGAATGGTCAGCTTGCGCTGGGCCTGCAAGGAGGCTTGGTCGAGCTGTTCAAGCAGATCGAACAACGCGCTCATGCTGCGCGTGCCACGGGTGAGGATAAAGTGCCCCACCTCGTCTGTAAGGTGCAGGCCGCGACGGGATGCACGCAGTTGCAAGGCACGCAATTTGTCTTCATCGGAGAGTGGGCGCATCTGGAAGATCAGCGCCAGGGTCATGCGCGACTTGAGGTCGGCCAGCTTGATCGGTAACTCGCGTGGCGAGGTGGACGCGGCAATCAGCAGGCGCCGACCGCTGTCACGCAAGCGGTTGAACAGGTGGAACAGCGCCTCTTCCCACTCCGCCTTGCCAGCGATGGCTTGCAGATCGTCCAGGCACACCAGTTCGTACTGCTCAAGATGATCGAAGATGCCGATACCGCGGTCCATCAACTCGGCCAGGGGCAGGTAAACCGCCGGTTCGCCCATCTGCTCGAACCGCAGGCACGCGGCCTGCAACAGGTGGGTACGCCCTACGCCGTGCTTGCCCCACAGATAGATCAGGCTTTCGGTCCACCCGGCGTCGGCTTCGCAGAGCCGCTCGACATAGCCGAGTGCAGCGGCATTGGCGCCTGGGTAGTAGTTGATAAAGGTGGCGTCGTCACGCAGACGCACACCCAAGGGCAGCTGAATCGGTTTCATGCTGACTGAACGGCTCCAAACGAACCGTTAGTGGCCTCTGTGTAAAGTTTGCAAAGTTTATACCCGTGACGCCGGGCGCACAATGCAACAGACCCCAAGCAAAATCAAAGGTTTGCGTTAACTTGTTGGATTTACGCAGATTGATTGAAGCCCCGACTCCAGAAACAACAAACCCGGCCTGGGCCGGGTTTGTGGCAGAGGGATTACAGATCGGGGTCTTCAACCCCCGTATAAACATCCGAATCCTTATACAAATCGTGTACATGGCGCACCAGCACCATGATCACCGCCGCCACCGGCAGCGCGAGCAGAATGCCAGTGAAGCCGAACAACTCACCGCCCGCCAGGATCGCAAAGATCACCGCCACCGGGTGCAAGCCGATCCGATCACCCACCAGCAACGGCGTCAGCACCATGCCTTCCAGGGCCTGGCCGACCATAAACACCGCCACGATCCCAAGCATCGGGTACAGGTCACCGCCAAACTGGAACAACCCCGCCACCAACGCCGCACCGATACCAATCACAAAGCCCATATAAGGCACGATTGCGGCAAGGCCGGCGATCAGGCCAATCAACAGGCCCAGCTCCAGGCCGATGGCCATCAAGCCAGCGGCGTAGATAATCCCCAGTGCCAACATCACCAGCAATTGGCCGCGCACAAAGGCGCCAAGCACTTCATGACACTCCTCGGCCAGAGAGACAATGCGCTCTTCGCGATTGCGCGGCAGCAGGCTGCGAATCTTGGCCATCATGATGTCCCAGTCGCGCAGCAGGTAGAACGCCACCACCGGGATCAGCACCAGGTTGGTCAACCAGCCGATCAACGCCAGGCTGGAGGCCGTCGCCTGGCTGAGGACCACACCGACGATATCGGTGGTCTGGCCCATATGCTCGCTGATAGCCGCCTTGACCTTGTCGAACTTCCAGAAACCATCCGACAACCCCAACTTGGCCTGGGCCCACGGCATCGCCGTGTGTTGCAGCCAGTCGAGCATCTGCGGCGCCAGCTCATACAGGCGGAACAGTTGCTTGGCGAGCATCGGCACCAGCACCAGCACCAACGCCGTGATGATCAGGGTAAACAGGGCGAATACCGCCACCACGCCCCAAGTCCGCGACAACCCGGCCTTCTCCAGGCGATCCACCACCGGATCGAACAGATAGGCCAGCAGCAACGCGACCAGGAACGGCGTCAGGATCGAATGCAGCAGGAACACAAAAACGCACAGCAGGACAATCCCGCCAAGCCACACCCAACGACGCGTATCCGCCATAAACCACTCCATCTATATAAAGAAGAAAACTGCTACCAACGAAAACGCAGTTGCGCCTGAGGTTCGGGCGCGACCGCCGGCTGAGTCCCGTCCACTACGGGTTGCTGGACCGGCACTTCACCTGCTGGAATTTCCTGCAACTTGGCCAGGCTCAACTGGGTACGTAATTGATCGGCACTGCCATTGACGCGGTACACGATGCGATTGCCGTCCACGAGCTGTGGCTGACCGCCAAAAGGCTCAAGCAGATGACCCAGCGCGGCATAACGCTCCAGGGTCATGCCCTGCACTTCCAGTAATTGTTCGGTGCTCACGCCAGGCTTGACCGCAAAGCGCGGCGCCAATTTCTGGCTGACCGCCAGCATCACCTCGTCGGCCACAGCGCCGGTGTCGGCCCCTTGCGCGGTGCCCTGCTCGCTCTTGTCGCCCAGCCACAAACGCCATTTGGCTTGCCATTGGCTGCCTTCCTGGCGCGCATGCACGGCCAGCAAGGCGTCGGCGCCATAACGCTCAGAAGCGTCGCGCAGCGGTGTGGCGTCAGCACTTTCCAGGTTCGGTGCGGTGGCGACCACCTGCTCATCCAGGTCGCCCAGGGGCAAGCGCAACGGCAAGCCCCGGTGTTGCGCGGCACGGCGCAGCGCTTGGGCGACAGTCTGACCATCACCCACCAGGCTGCTGCCTTCGGTGGAGTCGTTCAGCCACCAGCCGAGGATCGACGGCCGATTGCTGCCCCAGATCGACAAGCCAGCTTCACGCAAGACGCGATCAGTGCTCACCGGGTCAAAATCCACTTGCAGGCTTTCCGGCGGGCCGGCGTCGTAGCCATATTGACTGATGATTTGTTGCGGATCTTTACGAACGGCCGCCAGGCCTGGGCCGTCGGCGGCCTTGGCGTCGCCGGTCAGGCGGATCACCAGGGTCTGCACGGCGCGCTGGGTCGCCTGGTCACGCTCTTGGGGCGACTGGCTGCTGACGGGTTCGAGTACTTGATAAAGGCCATTGAGGGTTTCGGCATGACTCGCCAGGCTGACCAACGACAAGCAGCCTACAAAGAAGAATTTACACAGACGCATGGAAGATTCCCGAACGACAAATTTAGCGGCTGGAACAGACCGCGTGAACTCGGTTTGCCAAGGCTGTGACCACGGCGACCGGTAAAACATTCACAGGGTCTTGGTAAGTTTTCGTACTGTCACAACGCTAGCGCCGTAAAGGCTATACCTTAATACGCGCCAAAGCAGACCCGATTAGCATTTTTTTAACACCATATGCCCCTGCCCGTCGGCCCGAGGATGGCCGCTGCCCCTCAAGCCTGATAAAATCGCGCGCCTTCGCAGACCGTCAACGGCGTGGCCTTTATAAAAGCCCCCGCCAGCTCGGTCGTTACCCCTGAATCCCCCCTAAAGGCCTGGATCATGAGCAAGCAACCCTCCCTGAGCTACAAGGACGCCGGTGTAGACATCGACGCCGGTGAAGCATTGGTCGAACGCATCAAGAGCGTCGCCAAGCGCACTGCGCGCCCCGAAGTCATGGGCGGCCTGGGCGGTTTTGGCGCCCTCTGCGAAATCCCGGCCGGCTACAAGCAGCCTGTACTGGTTTCCGGCACTGACGGTGTGGGCACCAAGCTGCGCCTGGCACTGAACCTGAACAAGCACGACACCATCGGTATCGACCTGGTTGCCATGTGCGTCAACGACCTGGTGGTGTGCGGCGCCGAGCCGTTGTTCTTCCTGGACTACTACGCTACCGGCAAGCTGAACGTTGACACCGCTGCACAAGTGGTCACCGGTATCGGCGCTGGCTGCGAACTGTCGGGTTGCTCCCTGGTCGGCGGCGAAACCGCTGAAATGCCAGGCATGTACGAAGGCGAAGACTACGACCTGGCCGGCTTCTGCGTCGGCGTCGTGGAAAAAGCCGAGATCATCGACGGCTCCAAGGTTGCCGCCGGTGACGCCCTGCTGGCCCTGCCTTCTTCCGGCCCGCACTCCAACGGTTACTCGCTGATCCGCAAGATCATCGAAGTGTCCGGCGCCGAGATCGAGAACACCCAACTCGATGGCAAGCCGCTGACCGACCTGCTGATGGCCCCGACCCGCATCTACGTCAAGCCTCTGCTCAAGCTGATCAAGGACACTGGCGCCGTCAAGGCCATGGCCCACATCACCGGTGGCGGCCTGCTGGACAACATCCCGCGCGTCTTGCCAAAAGGCGCCCAGGCGATCGTCGACGTGGCCAGCTGGCAGCGTCCTGCGGTATTCGACTGGCTGCAAGAGAAAGGCAACGTCGATGAAACCGAAATGCACCGCGTGCTGAACTGCGGCGTGGGCATGGTCATCTGCGTGGCGCAAGAGCACGTTGAAACCGCGCTGAACGTACTGCGTGAAGCCGGCGAGCAGCCTTGGGTCATCGGTCAGATCGCCACTGCCGCCGAAGGCGCGGCCCAGGTTGAACTGAAGAACCTCAAGGCTCATTAATGTCTCAGACCTGTGATGTCGTGGTGCTGCTTTCCGGCACCGGCAGTAACTTGCAGGCCCTGATCGACAGCATGCGCACCGGCGACAGCCCGGTGCGCATTGCTGCGGTGATCTCCAACCGCAGCGACGCCTACGGCCTGCAACGCGCCAGGGACGCGGGTATCGATACCCGCTCACTGGATCACAAGGCTTTCGAAGGTCGCGAGGCCTTCGACAGCGCCTTGATCGAACTGATCGACGCCTTCAACCCCAAACTCGTGGTACTCGCCGGCTTCATGCGCATCCTCAGCGCTGATTTCGTGCGACATTACGAAGGGCGCCTGCTCAATATCCACCCTTCCCTGCTGCCCAAATACAAAGGCATGCACACGCACCAGCGCGCGCTCGATGCCGGCGACAGCGAACACGGCTGCAGCGTGCACTTTGTCACCGAGGAACTCGATGGCGGGCCTCTGGTCGTACAGGCAGTGGTTCCGGTAGAGTCTGACGACTCGGCGCAGACGCTTGCGCAACGGGTTCACACCCAGGAACACAGGATTTACCCGCTGGCAGTTCGCTGGTTTGCCGAGGGGCGGTTGATTCTTGGTGACCAGGGTGCATTATTGGACGGTCAGTTACTCGCGGCCAGCGGCCACTTGATTCGAACCTAGGAGATTTTATGCGTCGCGCCTTGCTCTTCGCTTTTGCGCTGTTCGCCTTGCCAGCCGTGCAAGCAGCAGACCTTCACCCTTTCTCCGTAAGCTACACCGCCGACTGGAAACAGCTGCCCATGAGTGGTTCGGCTGAACGCAGCCTGGCCAAGAATGGCGACGGCACCTGGACCTTGAACTTCAAGGCTTCCATGATGATCGCCAGCCTCACCGAAACCAGCGTGATCCAATTCGACAAGGACACCCTGCAACCGAAGAGCTACACCTTCGAACGCGGTGGCCTGGGCAAGGCGAAGAAGATCAACCTGGACTTCGACCAGACCGCCAAGAAAGTCACCGGTTTTGAAAACAAGGACGCGGTCAACGTGCCCCTGCAAAGCGGCATGCTCGACAAGTCGACCTATCAGTTGGCCCTGCAGCGCGATGTGGCGGCCGGCAAGAAGAGCATGAGCTACAACGTGGTGGAAGGCACTGACGTCGACACCTACGACTTCCGCGTGATCGGCCCGGAAAAGGTCCAGACCAAGGTCGGCTCCATCGACGCGATCAAGGTTGAGCGCGTGCGTGACCCGACTCAGAGCAAGCGCATCACCCAGATGTGGTTTGCCAAGGACCAGGGCGGCATCCTGGTTGCCTTGCGTCAGGTGGAAACCGACGGCAAGGAATACAACATCATGCTGCAGGACGGTACTGTTGACGGTAAGGCTGTTAAAGGTAGCTGATCGGTAGCTGGAACAAAGAGCCTCGCGAATGCGGGGCTTTTTTTCGCCCGTCGATTGAGCCGCCCCTGATGCGAACATGAAACTTTTGTCATAAAACTCAGCGCCCTGCGGCGCAATGCCGCGGTTTACAAGGCCTGCAGGACTGTTGCATTGGCTGCAATGAATTGTTGCGCGAAAAGTCGGTTTACTTAGCAAGCTAACAAATCATATAACGAAGGCCTGCGACGACTTGCCGCAGATCCACCAGAGATTGGAGCAAGCAGATGACTGTAAAAGTAACTGAACGCGACGACGAACATATGTCCCACGAAGCACTGGGCCATGGGATTCACATCTGGGATGTACACCAACAAGACCTGTTGGTCGGCATGTTTCACAACGAGAGCGACGCTCATAATTATAAAAACGAGCTTGAAGCCCTTGAGATGAGACGCCAGGCGCAAAGCTCCTGAGACTCTGAAATTCGGCAGGCATCCAGCCCCACACAGCAGCTGGATTGCCTGCAAACAAAAACCCCGCCTTTTCAGCGGGGTTTGTTGTTTCTACAGCCTTACCACATCAGATCATCCGGAATCTGATAGGCCGCGTACGGGTCATCCTCGTCCGGCACCTGGCTTTCCGTCAGGATGTTGAGCTGCACGATACGCTCCGGTGCGCGCTCCTGGATCTTCAGCGCCGCTTCGCGCGGGATCACCTCGTAGCTGCCGCCGTGATGCACGATAGCCAGGGAGCCGTTGCTCAGCTTGTTGCGCATCAAAGTGTTGACCGACAGGCGCTTGACCTTCTTGTCATCCACGAAGTTGTAGTAGTCCTCGGTGGTCAGCTTGGGCAGGCGCGACGTCTCGATCAGCTGCTTGACCTGGGCGGTGCGCGCCTTGGCTTCGGCTTTTTCCTGCTGCTGACGGTTCAGCTCCTGGTCGCGCTTGACCTTCTCGGCGTGCGCTTCGGCCGCCAGGCGGGCCTGGGTGTCATCCGCCTCGATCTGGCCTTTATGGACCAGGCGCTGCTGCTTCTGTTTCTCTTTGCCGACCTGCTTGGCCTGCTTTTGGTTGACCAGACCTGCTTTGAGCAACTGGTCGCGAAGGGAAAGGCTCATGGTGCTTACTCACTTAGGCAACTGCTCAACCGCAGCTGGACACATTCTTTTCCTGACGTTTGGCTTCGCCCCACAGGGCGTCCATCGTTTCGAGGGTGCAATCTTCTATGGATTGGTGCGTATCACGCAATGCCTGTTCGATAAATCGGAAGCGTCGTTCGAACTTGGCATTGGCGCCACGCAGCGCGGTTTCCGGGTCGACCTTGAGGTGACGGGCCAGGTTGACCGCCGCGAACAGCAGGTCACCGACCTCATCGGCAATCGCCGCAGAATCGTTGTCGGCCATGGCTTCGAGCACTTCATCGAGCTCTTCGCGCACGTTATCCACCACCGGCAGGGCCGACGGCCAGTCGAAGCCGACCTGGCTGGCGCGCTTCTGCAATTTGGCGGCGCGGGACAGGGACGGCAGCGCCGTGGGCACGTCATCCAGCAGGGAAAGTTGCTCCGGCGCGTCGGACTTTTCCGCACGCTCCTCAGCCTTGATCTGCTCCCAGCGCTCCTTGACCTGTTCTTCACTCAGCTGCGGGATGTCCAGCGGTGCGTACAGATCGCCCGTGGGGAACACGTGGGGATGACGACGGATCAGCTTGCGCGTGATGCTGTCGATCACCCCGGCGAATTCGAAGCGCCCTTCTTCCCGTGCCAACTGGCTGTAATACACCACCTGGAACAACAGGTCGCCCAACTCGCCTTGCAGGTGATCGAAGTCGCCGCGCTCAATGGCATCGGCCACTTCGTAGGCTTCTTCCAGGGTGTGCGGGACGATGGTGGCGTAGGTTTGCTTGATGTCCCACGGGCACCCGTATTGCGGGTCCCGCAGGCGGCTCATCAAGTGCAGCAGGTCTTCAAGCGAATACATCATGGGGTTCGGTTACGCCGCGTCTCGATGATATTCGGCAGCTGGGAAATCCGCCCCAGCAACCGCCCCAGTGCGTCCAGCCCCGGAATCTCGATGGTCAGGGACATCAACGCAGTGTTGTCCTCTTTGTTCGAGCGGGTGTTGACCGCCAGCACGTTGATCCGCTCATTGAGCAATACTTGCGACACATCCCGCAGCAAGCCGGAACGGTCGTAAGCACGAATAATGATGTCCACCGGATAGGTGAGCACCGGCACCGGGCCCCAGCTGACCTGGATGATCCGCTCCGGCTCACGCCCGCCCAGTTGCAGCACCGAGGCGCAGTCCTGGCGGTGAATGCTCACGCCACGGCCCTGGGTGATGTAGCCGACGATGGCGTCACCCGGCAACGGCTGGCAGCAGCCGGCGATTTGGGTCATCAGGTTGCCCACGCCCTGGATCTGGATATCGCCACGTTTGCCGGGCTTGTAGCCGGTGGCCTTGCGTGGGATCAGTTCCAGCTGTTCGCTGCCGCGTTCCGGCTCGACCAGTTGTTGCGCCAGGTTGACCAGTTGGGCCAGGCGCAAATCGCCGGCACCGAGGGCGGCAAACATGTCTTCGGCGATCTTCATGTTGGCTTTTTCGGCCAACTTGTCGAAGTCCACCTGAGGCAGACCGAGGCGCCCCAGTTCGCGCTCAAGCAAGGTTTTACCGGCGGCGACGTTCTGGTCGCGCGCCTGCAATTTGAACCAGTGGACGATCTTCGCCCGCGCCCGCGACGTGGTGATGTAGCCCAGGTTCGGGTTCAGCCAGTCGCGGCTCGGCGTGCCGTGCTTGCTGGTGATGATCTCGACCTGTTCACCGGTCTGCAGGCTGTAGTTGAGCGGAACGATGCGCCCATTGATCTTGGCGCCCCGGCAGTTGTGGCCGATCTCGGTGTGCACGCGGTAGGCGAAGTCCAGCGGCGTGGCGCCCTTGGGCAAGTCGATGGCGTGGCCGTCCGGGGTGAAGATGTAGACCCGGTCCGGCTCGATATCCACGCGCAGCTGTTCGGCCAGGCCGCCGATGTCGCCGAGTTCTTCGTGCCATTCCAGCACTTGGCGCAGCCAGGAGATTTTCTCTTCGTACTGGTTGGAACCGGCCTTGACGTCGGTGCCCTTGTAGCGCCAGTGCGCACACACGCCCAGCTCGGCCTCTTCGTGCATGGCGTGGGTGCGGATCTGCACTTCCAGCACCTTGCCTTCGGGGCCGATTACCGCGGTGTGCAGCGAGCGATAGCCGTTCTCCTTGGGGTTGGCGATGTAGTCGTCAAACTCCTTGGGAATGTGCCGCCACAGCGTGTGGACGATGCCGAGCGCGGTGTAGCAGTCGCGCATTTCCGGCACCAGCACGCGCACGGCCCGCACGTCGTAGATCTGGCTGAAGGCCAGGCCCTTGCGCTGCATTTTGCGCCAGATGGAATAGATGTGTTTGGCGCGGCCGCTGATGTCGGCATCGACGCCGGTGGCCTGCAACTCGGAACGCAACTGGTTCATCACGTCGGCGATGAAGCGCTCACGGTCCAGCCGCCGCTCGTGCAGCAGCGTGGCAATCTGTTTGTATTGATCGGGTTCGAGGTAGCGGAAGGACAAGTCCTCCAGCTCCCACTTGATATGACCGATACCCAGGCGGTGCGCCAGCGGTGCGTAGATATCGAAAACTTCGCGGGCGACGCGGTTACGTTTCTCGTCGTCGGCGGTCTTCACCGCACGGATCGCGCAGGTGCGCTCGGCCAGCTTGATCAGGGCGACACGCACATCGTCGACCATCGCCACCAGCATCTTGCGCAGGTTTTCGACCTGACCCTGGGTGCCCAGCACCATGGACTGACGTGGGCTGAGGCTGGCGCTGATCGCGGCCATGCGCAGCACGCCGTCGATCAACTTGGCCACCACGGCGCCGAAACGCTGGCTGACGGTGGGCAACTGAATATGCCCTTCACGCACACCGCGATACAGCACGGCGGCAATCAGTGAATCCTGGTCCAGCTTGAGATCGGCGAGGATCTCGGCGATTTCCAACCCGGTGCGAAAGCTTGAAGTGCCTTCGGCCCAAAGGTTCTTGGCCGCATTGTCTTGCTGCTCAGACTCGCGAGCGAACTCGCAGGCTGCTTTCAAGGCTTCACGGTCCAGTGCCGGGTCGACACTGATGGCATGATCCAGCCATGCCTCGAGATTGATACTGCCGTCGGTGTTGATCGGCTGGTGTGCTCTCACCTGTACCATCTTGCTTACCTTCCCTACGACGCACCTTCGATGCGCCAGAATTCATCGCCGACCTTCTACTGCTCCCTGGCAGATCACAGGCCCTGGAGACGACAGGCCGGTCGGATTAAACGGGCATCCTAGCCCGCTTCAAATAACGCCATGGCCTCGACATGCGCGGTTTGCGGAAACATGTCGAGGATCCCGGCACGTTTTAGCCGGTAGCCTTGCTTGACCAACTCAACCGTGTCCCGCGCCAGCGTGGCCGGGTTGCAGGACACATACACCAGACGCTTGGCTCCCAGGGTCGCGAGCTTGCGCACAACCTCCAGGGCACCATCACGGGGTGGGTCCAAGAGTACCGCAGAAAAGCCCTGTTTGGCCCATTCCGCGTCAGTCAAAGGCTGGGACAAATCGGCCTGAAAAAACTGCGCATTATGCAAATCGTTGCTGACGGCGTTGACGGCCGCGCGGTCTACCATGGTCTGCACGCCTTCCACCGCCACCACTTCACGCACCTGGCGCGCCAGTGGCAGAGCGAAGTTGCCCAAGCCGCAAAACAGGTCTAGCACCCGTTCGTCGGGTTGTGGCGCCAGCCATTCAAGGGCTTGGGCCACCATTGCTTCGTTGACCCCGGCGTTGACCTGCACGAAGTCGCCAGGTCGGTAGGCCAACTCCAGATCCCATTGTTCCAATCGAAAACCCAAGACCGAATCGACTTCGACCGGCTCAGGTTGACCCTCGCCATGCAGCCACAATTGGGCTTCATGGAAGGCACAAAATTCTTTCAACACCTGCAGGTCCGCTTCCGACAGCGGCGCCATGTGCCGCAGCAACACGGCGATGGAGGTGCCGCTGAACAATTCAACATGCCCCAGGGCCTGCGGTTTGCTCAGGCGACGCAGCATGTTCGGCAGACGCTGCATGATCGGTTGCAAGGCCTGTACCAGCACTGGGCAATCGTCGATGGCAACAATGTCCTGGCTGGCCACGGCGCGGAACCCTACTTCCAGCTGTTTGGCCTTGGCATCCCAGCGCACGGCCACGCGGGCGCGGCGACGGTAACCGAATTCCGGACCACTCAAAGGCTGGGCCCACTCTTGCGGTTCGACACCGGCCACACGGGACAGTTGCTCGGCGAGCATGCGCTGTTTCAGGGCAAGCTGTTCGGTATGGGGCAAGTGCTGCACGCTGCAACCGCCGCAGCGGCCGACATGGGCGCACGGCGCCGGGCGGCGCAATTCGCTGGCCTTGAACACGCGCTCGGTGCGCGCCTCGACAATCTTGCCGTGGGCGCCCAACACCCGCGCTTCGACTTCTTCGCCGGCCAGCGCGCCGTTCACAAACCAGGTACGGCCTTCAAAGAACACGATGCCACGGCCGTCGTTGGCCAGGCGCTCGATGGTCAGGCGCTGTTTCTTGCCTACAGGAATCTGCGGGGCCCGGCTGCCGCCCGTCGGTTGGAAGCGCAGGCCTCTCTCGTGCTTGGCCATCAGTTGGGTTCGTCGAAGATGCCGGTCGACAGGTAGCGGTCGCCTCGGTCACAGATGATCGCGACGATCACCGCGTTTTCCACTTCCTTGGACAAACGCAACATGCCGGCCACCGCGCCACCGGAGGACACACCGCAGAAGATGCCTTCTTCACGGGCCAGGCGGCGGGTGGTGTCTTCGGCTTCGCGCTGGGCCATGTCGATGATGCGGTCTACGCGGGTCGCGTTGTAGATCTTCGGCAGATACTCCTCGGGCCAGCGGCGGATACCGGGAATGGCCGAGCCTTCCATCGGTTGCAGGCCGACGATCTGGATCGCCGGGTTCTGCTCCTTGAGGTAGCGCGAGTTGCCCATGATGGTGCCAGTGGTGCCCATGGAGCTGACGAAATGGGTGATGGTGCCCCCCGTCTGGCGCCAGATTTCCGGGCCAGTGGTGGTGTAGTGCGCCTCGGGGTTGTCGCCGTTGGCGAACTGGTCCAGCACCAGGCCACGGCCTTCGGCGGCCATGCGCTCGGCCAGGTCCCGTGCGCCTTCCATGCCTTCTTCCTGGGTGACCAGGATCAGCTGGGCGCCGTAGGCGGTCATCGCCGCCTTGCGTTCGGCGCTGCCGTTGTCGGGCATGATCAGGATCATCTTGTAACCCTTGATCGCGGCGGCCATGGCCAGGGCGATCCCGGTGTTACCCGAAGTGGCTTCGATCAGGGTGTCGCCGGGCTTGATCTGCCCGCGCAGTTCGGCGCGGGTGATCATCGACAACGCCGGGCGGTCCTTGACGGAGCCGGCCGGGTTGTTCCCTTCGAGCTTGAGCAACAGGGTATTGCTGGTTTCACCCGCCATGCGTTGCAAGCGGACCAGGGGCGTGTTGCCGACGCAATCGGCGATTGTAGGGTACTGCAAGGTCATGGCGTATTCGCAATCCAGACTGCGGGGGCGAACATCATACCGGGAAAGGCCGGCGGGCCATATCACGCAAAGTGCGGTGCTTATGGCTTAAAGGAATAAGGCACCGAATGTTCACTGCTCGCCATGGTTGCGTCTGAACACATCAGGCCCCATCGCCGCAATCTGGCCGTCGATCAACGCATCGAAGGGTTTGAGCAAGGGTGCAAACGAAGCTGGCGACTCCAGGACCTCCAGCGCCTGCACAATCGCTTCCACTGTCGACAGCGCGCCGGGGCCAGGCGCCTTGCGCAGCCGATAGCGGGACACTGCACTGTCGGCCAACGCCACCCTTGGCAACGCCGCCAATAGCGGGTTGAGGTGCAAAAGCTTGCGCGCCTTGCGCCAAGTGCCGTCGGGGACCACCAGCAGCAGCGGCTGATCTTCTGGCGCATAGGCTTTAAGTGGCTGGGCGTCGTCAGCCGGAAACAGCAGCCGTGCCTGGTAACCGGGCACGTTCAACAACGTCGGCAAGTCTTCAAACACCTCCCCTACTACCAACTGCGCATTTTTCAACCCCAACGCCGCCAGCCGTGCGGTATTCAGCGCATGGTTGACCTCGCTCGGGTGCTGCAACAGCAACACGCGGGTGCGGCTATCGAGGCTGGGGATCAGCGCGCACAGGCAGTGGGCGACAGGCCTGAGGCAACGGGAACATTGGGGTCTGGACATGGTTTATCAGGCCTGGTTGAGCTGGGCTTTGAGCAAGTCGCGGAACGTCTGGATCAGCGGTTCACGGCTGCGACCTCGACGCATGATCATCGAGAAGGGTGCCTGGTAGCCGAAGGTCGCCGGCAGCAAGACGCGCAAATCGCCTTTGTCGGCCCAGGCCTGGGCGTAGTGTTCGGGCAAATAACCGATGTAGGCGCCGGACAGCACCAGGATCAACTGCGCCTCCATACTTTCCACGGTGGCGGCACTGTGTTTGAAGCCGTGCCTTGCCAATTCGGCCTGGCTCCAGTAGCCGCGACCGACCATTCGTTGCTGCGTGATCACCTGCTCGGGAATGCGCCGTTCATTGAACAAAGGATGCCGCGTGCTGCAATACAACCAGTGCTGCTCGCGGTACAGCGGCATGTAGATCAGTCCGCTCATGCGGTTGGAAAACGCGCCGATGGCCAGGTCGAGACGGTTGTCCTGCACGCCCAGTTGCAGTTCGTAAGGGCTCATCACCGACAGATGCAAGTGCACCGCCGGGTGTTCCAGGCTGTAGGCGCCGATCACTTCGGCGAAGGGTAACGCTTTGTCGCTGACCGTGGAGTCCAGTACACCCAGCTTCAGCGTGCCGCGCAACTCGCCCTTCAACGCGGCGGCGTACTGCTCGAAACCTTCCAGCTCGCCCAACAGGCGCAAGGTTTCCTGATGGAACAACTCGCCCTTGCTGGTGAGGCTGAAACCACCCCGCCCGCGATGGCACAACACCAGGCCCAGCGCCGCTTCCAGCTGACTCATGTAGGTGCTGATGGCCGAGGTGGACAGGTTGAGTTCGTGCTGGGCATTGGCGAACCCCTGGTGCCGCACGACGCTGACGAAGATGCGCAGGAGTTTCAGGTCGGGCAAGGCGTTGGCCATGGTCGGCTCCGGGTGTGGGTCGTTGCAGTCTACCTGTGCGCATTAGTTTAGAAAAATCTGAACTAAGTATTTGCCCCTGCCGATTCTTTCGTTTCCACGTATTTCGCAGAATCGGCCCCTAACAAACAAAACAACGATGAGGCACTCCCGTGGACAAGATTTTCCACCAACCACTGGGCGGCAACGAAATGCCGCGCTTTGCCGGCATCGCCACCATGATGCGTCTTCCCCACCTGCAAACGGCCAAGGGCCTGGATGCCGCCTTTGTCGGCGTGCCGCTGGACATCGGCACCTCGCTGCGCGCCGGTACTCGCTTCGGGCCGCGTGAAATCCGCGCCGAATCCGTGATGATCCGCCCTTACAACATGGCCACCGGCGCCGCACCGTTCGATTCGCTGTCGGTGGCCGACATCGGCGACGTGGCGATCAACACCTTCAACCTGCTCGACGCCGTGCGCATCATCGAAGAAGCCTACGACGAGATCCTCGAACACGACGTGATCCCGATGACCCTGGGCGGCGACCACACCATCACCCTGCCGATCCTGCGGGCGATCCACAAGAAACACGGCAAGGTCGGGCTGGTGCACATCGATGCCCACGCTGACGTCAACGACCATATGTTCGGCGAGAAAATCGCCCACGGCACCACCTTCCGCCGCGCGGTAGAAGAAGGTTTGCTCGATTGCGACCGTGTGGTGCAAATCGGCCTGCGCGCCCAGGGCTACACCGCCGAAGACTTCAACTGGAGCCGCAAACAGGGCTTCCGTGTGGTCCAGGCCGAAGAATGCTGGCACCACTCCCTCGCGCCCTTGATGGCCGAAGTGCGTGAAAAAGTCGGCGGCGGTCCGGTGTACCTGAGCTTTGACATCGATGGCATCGACCCGGCCTGGGCACCGGGCACCGGCACCCCGGAAATCGGCGGGCTGACCACCATCCAGGCCATCGAGATCATCCGTGGCTGCCAGGGTCTCGACCTGATTGGTTGCGACCTGGTAGAAGTTTCGCCGCCCTACGACACCACCGGCAACACTTCGCTGCTGGGCGCCAACCTGCTGTACGAGATGCTCTGCGTACTGCCTGGCGTGGCCCATCGCTGATGAGCGCCCAAGAAGTACTGCAAGCCGCCGCCGACCTGGTGGCGGCCTTCGCCCGCAATGACCGCGCCGCCTACTTCGGCGCGTTCACGGCGGACGCCAGCTTCGTGTTCTACACCCTGCCCCAGCCGCTGCTCAGTCGCGACGCCTACCAGGCGTTGTGGGACCGCTGGCGTCGGGACGAGGGGTTCGAGGTGCTGTCCTGCACCTCGAGCAACGCCTTTGTCAGCCTGCAAGGTGACGTGGCGATTTTCATGCATGACGTGGCCACTGAGCTGCGCATGAACGGGGAGCAATTTTTTAGCCAGGAACGCGAGACCATTGTCTTCAAACGGCAAGAGTCTCGCACAGAACAAAAACAAGGCCTGTGGCTGGCCTGTCACGAACATTTGTCCGCTATGCCGGAAGGGCTGCCGCCCCCTTAGCCAATGTGATCGGAGCAGATCATGAATAATAAAAACAACGATAAAAGTATTCGCAAGATAGAAACCAACGGGGTCGAGCAGATCCCGGACCATGAGCGTACCGCCGGCCCCAAGGATCTGTTCCGACTGATCTTCGGCGGTGCGAACACCTTTGCCACCGCCGTGCTGGGTTCTTTTCCCGTGCTGTTCGGCCTGTCGTTCCAGGCCGGCGTCTGGGCAATTGTGCTGGGCGTGCTGGTGGGCGCGCTGATCCTGGCGCCGATGGGCCTGTTCGGGCCGATCAATGGCACCAACAACGCGGTGTCTTCCGGTGCGCACTTTGGCGTGCACGGGCGGATTGTCGGCTCGTTTCTCTCGCTGCTGACGGCGATTGCCTTCTTCTCACTGTCGGTGTGGAGTTCAGGTGATGCGCTGGTGGGCGGTGCGAAACGTCTGATTGGCTTGCCGGAAACCGACCTGAGCCTGGGCCTGGCCTACGGCGTGTTCGCGATTCTGGTGCTGACCGTGTGCATCTACGGCTTTCGCTTCATGCTGTGGGTCAATCGCATTGCGGTATGGGCGGCGAGCCTGCTGTTCCTGCTGGGGATCTTCGCGTTTGCGCCGGCCTTCGACAGCCACTACGCCGGCACTGTAGCGCTGGGCCAGACCGGCTTCTGGGCCGCCTTTATCGGCGCCGCACTGGTGGCCATGAGCAATCCGATTTCGTTCGGCGCGTTCCTGGGTGACTGGTCGCGTTACATCCCGCGTGAGACGCCGAAAATACGCATCATGCTGGCAGTGGTCCTGGCGCAAATCGCCACCTTGATCCCCTTCCTGTTCGGCCTGGCCACCGCGACCATCGTGGCGATCAAGGCACCGGACTATATTGCGGCCAACAACTATGTCGGCGGTTTGCTGGCCGTGGCGCCGAGCTGGTTCTTCCTGCCGGTGTGCCTGATCGCGGTGATCGGCGGCATGTCCACCGGCACGACGTCGCTGTATGGCACCGGGTTGGACATGTCCAGCGTATTCCCGCGCCTGCTGTCGCGGGTCAAGGCCACATTGCTGATCGGGGTGATGTCGATTGCCTTCATCTTTATCGGACGTTTCGCCGCCAACCTGGTGCAGAGCGTGTCGACCTTCGCCGTGCTGATCATCACCTGCACCACGCCGTGGATGGTGATGATGATCATCGGCCTGATCGTGCGTCGCGGCTTCTACTGCCCGGATGACCTGCAGGTGTTCACGCGCGGTGAAACCGGCGGCCGCTACTGGTTCAGCCATGGCTGGAACTGGCGCGGGCTGGGGGCCTGGATCCCGAGTGCGCTGGTGGGCCTGTGCTTCGTCAACCTGCCGGGGCAGTTTGTCGGGCCGCTGGGCAATCTGGCCGATGGCATTGATATCAGTTTGCCGGTGACGCTGGGGCTGGCCTCGGTGGTGTACCTGACCTTGCTTCGTGTGTTCCCGGAACCGGCGGCTGTTTATGGGCCGGCCGTTGTGGCGAGGGAGCTTGCTCCCGCTGGGCTGCGTAGCGGCCCCAAAAAAGCTGGCTCCAGCTTCGCTGTCGAACGGGAGCAAGCTCCCTCGCCACAACAAGCGTCCTCACCACAGCAAGCCTCTTCATCACAATAAAAAGATAATCGGAGAACCGCCGTCATGGCTTTGGATTTATTCGTCGTACTCATCTACGCCGCCGGCATGCTCGTGCTCGGCTACTACGGCATGCGCCGCGCCAAGACCCACGAAGACTACTTGGTGGCCGGGCGCAACCTGGGCCCGTCGCTGTACATGGGCACCATGGCCGCAACGGTGTTGGGCGGGGCGTCCACCGTCGGCACCGTGCGCCTGGGCTACGTGCATGGCATCTCCGGCTTCTGGCTGTGTGCCGCGCTGGGCATGGGCATCATTGCGCTGAACCTGTTCCTGGCCAAGCCGCTGCTGAAGCTGAAGATCTTCACCGTGACCCAGGTGCTGGAAAAACGCTACAACCCCATGGCCCGCCAGGCCAGCGCGGTGATCATGCTGGCCTACGCGCTGATGATCGGCGTGACCTCGATCCTGGCCATCGGCACCGTGCTGCAAGTGCTGTTCGGCCTGCCGTTCTGGATCTCGGTGCTGCTCGGCGGTGGCGTGGTGGTGGTGTACTCGACCATCGGCGGCATGTGGTCGCTGACGCTCACTGACATCGTGCAATTCGTGATCAAGACCGTCGGCCTGATGTTCATCCTCTTGCCGATCTGCCTGTACCGCGTCGGCGGCTGGGACGAACTGGTGGCCAAGCTGCCCGCGTCGAGTTTCAGCTTCACCGCGATCGGTTGGGACACCATCATCACCTACTTCATGATCTACTTCTTCGGCATCCTGATCGGCCAGGACATCTGGCAGCGGGTGTTCACTGCCCGTGACGAAAAGGTCGCCAAGTACGCAGGCACGTTCGCCGGTTTCTATTGCATCCTCTACGGCCTGGCCTGTGCGCTGATCGGCATGGCCGCCCATGTACTGATCCCGGACCTGGATAACGTCAACAACGCCTTTGCCGCCATCGTCAAAGCCTCGCTGCCGGACGGCATCCGTGGCCTGGTGATTGCCGCAGCACTGGCGGCAATGATGTCCACCGCCAGTGCCGGCCTGCTCGCCGCCTCCACCGTCCTGACCGAAGACCTGCTGCCACGCCTGCGGGGCGGCAAACAGTCGAGCCTGGCCATCAACCGCCTGTTCACGATGCTGACCGGCATTGCCGTGCTGGGTATCGCCCTGGTGGTGAGCGATGTGATCAGCGCTCTAACCTTGGCCTACAACCTGTTGGTGGGCGGCATGTTGATCCCGCTGATCGGCGCGATCTTCTGGAAGCGCGCCACCACCTCAGGCGCCATCACCTCCATGACCCTGGGCTTCGTGACGGCGCTGGTGTTCATGATCAAGGACGGGTTGGATGCAAACACGCCGATCTACTACAGCCTGGCGATCGGGCTGGTGAGTTTTGTGGTGGTGAGTTTGCTGTCGCGCCGGCCAGCGGGTGTAGCGGCCAACGCGGTTTGAGATACAACTGTATTTAGAGCGGTTTCTTCAGCGGGCGCGACGTCGGATGTCGTGCCCGTTTTTTTTACTCAGCATCCAGGCGGACCTGTTCGAACAAATCACCGCAAGACTTACAGCCAAAATACTGCTCGGTTGCAGGGCATTCGATCTCCCCTGTGGCCCCCGCCCTCACCCGCCAAGTACACGCCTTGCCGCGATACTTCAGTGTGCCTTCGAGGTAACAAGGTGCCCAGTCGTATTCGTCATGCAGCGTGCGTGCGTTAATAGGTTCAGCGCGCTTGAAGAAGGACGCGACTTGTCGCTCATCCAACATAACGTCGCTGGGTCGACAGCGCTCCGGTTCTTCGGAGTGGAAGCCCGAGATGGCAATGCCGTCGATATCCGCAGCGCAGGCCGCGCGCCCGGCAAGTATCACCCATACGCCCAACAACCCTCGCCGCAGGTTCATTGCCACACCGCGCTACTGGCTTCACCCGGATGTTTGTAGGAGATTTGCGGATGCGTGTAGACGTCCTCCGGCGTCAGGCGGAAATGGCCATACAACTCAGCCACCAACCACCGCAGGGATTGATTCTGCATAGCGGTCACGTCCTCGTAACGGGCAGCATCCAGATGCTTGCCGACCAATTCAATTCCCAAAGAGTCCGCGTTCATCGGGTATCGCTCAGGGTAGTCCTTGGTGCGCTCATAGCGGTCCAGCGCTCGAATCTGCAAGGCCCAGGTGAGTGCCTGGATAGGTTGGATTTGAGCGGTATCGCACGTCGCCTTATCCTTTGCCAGGCACTTGGAGCGCAGGTAGCGCCCAACGTGGTAACAGCGTTTTTTGAGGCTCGCCGTCTGATAGATCACGCCATTTTTCTCGATGAGAAAGTGCGCTCCATTGCCCTTGGCAAGGTAAGCATTAAAGGTGTGTTGCGCCGTCGGAGCATCCGTCTGGTGGACTACCAAAGCGCTCACGCTACGCAAATCCCCATGCTCGATCGTTGGAAACCGACGGAGTTCGACTCTTTCGGAAATCAACATGCCTTCGCTATCAATGCTCGACATTCCAATGCCCATTCATCCATGTGAAGGCAAAAATATAGAAGGACGAACCGGGAAAAGGGCACGGATGACAAAATAAGAAGAAGGCTCTGACAATGAGGCATGCCTCGTCAGACAGTTGCGGACACTACGAAATGTACGGCGAATACAGCCTGATTACAGGGAACCGAACACGCCCTGAAGAACGACCCGAGGTGTCAGCGCCCGCGCGATTGGATCGCGTGAGCGCTTCCAGGACTTACCTGCGACGTGGGCGACGTTGCTCGTCATCGGTGCGAATCGGCACGGGTTGCAGCGGAGGCTCGATCAAGCCCAGTGCAACACCCAGATCATGGAGCCAGTTTTGAATTTTCTCTTTCATGGTTGCCCCCTTTGAGGGTAATGCTGGTAGGCGCAAGTTCTGTCGCCTTTTCCTACAGTGATAGTAGCCCTAAGTCCTACGTAATGCTTGAACGAAACCACAACGAACTATTACTGAATTCATCAAAATCCTGACGGATCGCTCAAGCAATGGCGCGCGTGTCGTGCAGGACCTCAGCCTTGCCAGCTTGCTGCAGGTCGATCCATGCGTTGAGGTTAGCGCCGAGCATACCCTTTCGCCACATCAGCCAAGTGGTCGCAGTGGCAAAAGGCCCTTTCAGCGGATGAACGGACACGCTGTCCTTGCCGGGCAGGCTCTCCAGCATGGATTCGGACATCAACGCCACCCCGGACCCGGCGATCACGCACGCCAGCATGCCCTGATAAGACTCGATCTCAATCGCCCGGCCCATGGCCACCCGCTCATGGGAAAACCAGGTTTCCAGCCGGGTGCGATAGGCACAGCTGCGACGGAAGGTGAACACAGAACGCCCCGCCACATCCTGCGGACCCTGTACTGGCGGATGGTCGGCCTCGCAGATCAGCACCAGGCGTTCTTCGCACAAAGGCACACCGTCCAGGGAAGCGATGGTGATGGGGCCATCCACAAATGCCGCATCCAGCCGGCCGGTGATCAACCCTTCGAGCAGTTCTCCGCTGGGTGCCGATTGCACCTGAAGATTCACCATTGGATAAGCCTTGTGATAGCCCGCCAGCAGCTTCGGCAGATGCACCGCCGCTGTGCTGTACATGCTACCCACCACAAAATCGCCGGCCGGTTGCCCGCCTTGCACCGCGCCGTGGGCTTCGTCGTGCAGGGCCAGCAGTCGAGTGCTGTAGTCCAGCAACACCTTGCCGGCCGGAGACAGCTGCAAGCGCTGGCGCTCGCGCACGAACAGTTCTACGCCGAGCTGCTCCTCCATTTGCTTGAGGCGCGTCGACAGGTTCGACGGCACCCGATGCAAGCGCTCAGCCGCACGCGTGATGGAGCCCTCTTCCGCCACCGCCTGGAAAATGCGCAATTGACTGAACTCCATACCTTTCTCCAAAACTGAACAAGTTACTCACTATTATTCATTTTTGCAGAAAGTCAATCCACTTTAGCCTGAGGGTATTCGTTTACCCGCAGGAATACTGAACATGTCTCCATTAGTTCGCTTACTCGCCAGCTTTGTCGCCCTGATGATGGCGATGGGGATTGGCCGCTTCGCCCTCACCCCACAAATGCCCCATCTGCTCAGTGAAGGGCAGATCGACCTGACCGGCGCCGGCCTGATTGCCGCCGCCAACTACCTGGGCTACTTCGTCGGCGCGGTAGATTCGATCTTCGCGCGCAGCCACCATCATGTCCGTGGGCGTTTATATGGCGGGTTGTGGCTGTGCGTGCTGCTGACCCTGGCGTCGTACTGGGCCCACGGGTTCTGGCCGCACCTGTTGTTGCGCTTTGGCACCGGTGTCGCGAGTGCCTGGGCCCTGGTAATGATCACCAGCCTGAGCCAGCCGCTGGCGATTGCCGCCGGACGTCCGCGCCTGGGTGCCTTGGTCTTCGCCGGGCCGGGGCTGGGGATTTTGTTGACTGGCTTACTGGCGTTGGGCTCGAATCTGATGGGGCAAAATTCGGGCACATTGTGGCTGGTGTATGGCGGGGTGGCGCTGGTGATGTTGCTGGCCATCCTGCCTTTCCTGCCGAAGCCCTCCGCCAGCGGCACGCCCGTTGTCGGCCAGACCGATGCTGGAAGCAACGGCAGCATCGCGCACTTGTGCTGGATCTATGTGTTGTATGGTCTTGGTTACATCATCCCGGCGACGTTCCTGTCGCAGATGGCCAGCGCGCAATTCAAAGGTGCCTGGCAAGCCGACCTGTTCTGGCCATGCTTCGGCCTGGCCGCCGCGATTGGCGTGGTGGTGGCGACCCTACGCCGCAAGGACCCAGACACCACTCGCCGCTGGCTGATGACCACATTGTGGCTGCAAGCGGCCGGAGTGTTTGCCTGCTTGCTGGGCAATGGCTGGGGCCTGGCATTGGGGGTGCTGCTGTGCGGCGGGCCGTTCCTGGCCTGCATGCAGTTGGTGATGGCACGCCTGCGCGAGGTCGCGCCCCACGGCTACCAGCGCAGCACCGGACTGCTGACCGCCAGCTTCGCCATCGGCCAATTGAGCGGGCCGTTGCTGGCCTCGATCAGCAGCCACCTGAGTGGTGGGCTGCAACCGGCACTGGTGGTGGCCGGCGCTGGCTTGCTGTTGGCGGGCTCGATCCTGGTCAGCCGGCAACCAGCGGTGCAGGCACACGCCCCTGTTCACGCCGCGCCAACACCAGGAAAAACAGCCCACCCAGGAAGCAGCCGGTAAACCAGGCAAAGTTGGCCATGCCCTGCAACGCCGGGGTAAAGGTGATCGCGACGCCCACCAGCGTCGCAGGCACCAGCGCCTTGACCGCCGTCCAGTTCACACCACCGTCGAAGTAGTAACGTCCGCTCGGGCTGTCATCGAACAACGCGTCCACGTCGATCTGCTGTTTTTTGATCAGGTAGAAATCCACCAGCAGGATGCCGAACAGTGGCCCGATAAAAGCCGCGAGAATATCCAGGGTGTAGTGGATCATCAGCGGGTTATTGAACAGGTTCCACGGTGTGATGAAGATCGACGCTACTGCGGCGATCATCCCACCCGCGCGCCAGCTGATCTTGCTCGGCGCAACGTTGGCGAAGTCAAAGGCTGGGGACACGAAGTTGGCGACGATATTGATACCGATGGTCGCGGTGACAAAAGCAAACGCCCCCAGCAACACCGCCATGCTGTTATCGATGCGCGAAACCGTGGCGATCGGGTCATGCAGCATTTCACCGAACACCGGCAAAGTGCCCGAGACGATCACCACGGTGACCAGGGAAAACGCCAGGAAATTCACCGGCAGCCCCCAGAAGTTGCCGCGCCGTACGTCCTGCATGCTGCGGCAGTAGCGGCTGAAGTCACCGAAGTTCAGGGTCGGCCCGGAGAAGTACGACACCACCAACGCCGTCGCCACGATCACCTGGCCGAAGGCCTGCCAGCCCGACAGCGATTTTTCCGCCAGGGTAAAGCTGATGTTCGACCAGCCCGCCTTCCACACGATCCAGCCCGCCTTCCACACGATCCAGCCCGCCAGGGCGAACATCACCGCGTAGACCACAGGCCCCGCCCAATCGATAAAACGCCGGATGGATTCCATGCCGGCCCAGAACACCGCCGCTTGCAACAGCCACAGGCTGAGGAAACCAAACCAGCCAAGGTAGGACAAGCCTGCGAAATGCGGCTCCGCGTACACCGCCATCTGTGGGAAGAAGCGCAGCACCACGATGATCAAGGCGCTCGACGCCAGGTATGTCTGAATCCCATACCAGGCCACCGCGATCAAGCCGCGAATCACCGCAGGAATGTTCGCGCCAAACACGCCAAATGCCAGGCGACAGATCACCGGATAAGGCACAGCGGCTTGCTGGCTCGGTTTGGCTACCAGATTGGCGATCACTTGCACGATGCAGATCCCGGCGAGCAAGGCGATCAGCACCTGCCAACTGGCGAGGCCCAGGGCGAAGAGGCTGGCAGCGAACACATAACCGCCGACGCTGTGCACGTCGCTCATCCAGAAGGCGAAAATGTTGTACCAGTTCCACTTTTGCGGCAGCGGGCCCAGGTCCTGGTTATACAGGCGTGGGCTGTAGCCTTTGGGCAATTGTTCGGTCATCGCGGGGCTCCTCGAAATACCGGCCTGCACTTCCGTCACGGGGATGCATACGGGAGGCCGCATGGTTTGTATACGAGGCATTCAGCAGAATGCGTGCCAATTGAGCCCAATCCCTCTGGAACGGCGTTCCAAAGGGAGGGGAACAGACATGGACACAGGGCCTACGCTCAGCAACGGTGCACAAAAATCCTGTACACAATCAGCGCTGCACTCGATGTGCACACAGATAACCTGCCGTGCAGCAGGCTGCAGTCAAGAAGGTGCCCCACGCCATGTCCATGACCGCCAACTGCGTAGACCAACCTTGCAGCGTGGCCCAGTTGCTCAAGTCATAGGTGCCATAGGCGACCAGGCCCAGCAAGGCACCCAGGCGTGCAGCGCGTTGCCAGCTTGCGCTGGGCAAGACCACGAACACCACGCAACCGAGCACGTACAGGAGATAGAAGAGTGTGGCGGGCAACAGGCGGGGTTGGTCCAGCATCAGTGGACCCAGCAGGGATTTATAGGTGGGTCCCATGAGGACACCGAGCCAGAGACCATCCAGCACCAGGAAGGCAAGCAACGTGCCGAGGTAGGCGAACAGCGATTTCTTGCTCATTGATGCAACCTCTGTAGACGCTGACGGGCGTCTACAGAAGAGCAAAGCGGGGTCAGCTTAGTTCAATGCGATCCGCGTGGATCACGATCTGGCCCTGCTTGTACAACGCACCAATGGCCTTCTTGAAGTTGCCCTTGCTCACACCGAACAAGTTGCTGATCACGGCCGGATCGCTCTTGTCGCTGACCGGCAAGCTGCCGTTGTTTTCACGCAACTTGGCGAGGATCTTCGAGTTGAGGCTGGAGGCCGCTTCCTGGCCAACCGGCTGCAAGCTCAGGCTGATGTTGCCATCGGCGCGGATCTCTTTGATAAAGCCTTTTTCTTCTTTACCTGGGCGCAGGAACTTGAACACTTCGTTCTTGTGGATCAGGCCCCAATGCTCGTTGTTGATGATCGCCTTGAAGCCCATGTCAGTGGCTTCGGCCACCAGCAGGTCGACTTCCTGGCCCACCTGGTAGTTGGCCGGCGTCTTGTCCAGGTAGCGATCCAGGCGCGCAGTGGCGGTGATGCGCTTGGTGTGCTTGTCGAGGTAGACGTGCACCACGCAATATTCGCCTGCGGTCATCTGGCGTTTTTCTTCCGAATACGGCAGCAACAGGTCCTTGGGCAGGCCCCAATCGAGGAACACGCCAATGCTGTTGACTTCTACCACTTTCAAACTGGCGAACTCACCCACTTGAACTTTGGGCTTTTCAGTGGTGGCGATAAGTTTGTCATCGCTGTCCAGGTAAATGAAAACGTTAAGCCAGTCTTCATCTTCACTGGGAATATCTTTGGGGATATACCGATTAGGCAAGAGGATTTCGCCATCTTGCGCACCGTCCAGGTACAAACCAAAGTTAGTGTGTTTAACCACTTGCAAGCTGTTGTAGCGCCCGACCAAAGCCATTTTCAATACCCTCATTACGTGGGCGGCATTCTACCCGAGTTGCGCTCGCCACGCGCGCGTGCCTGAAAAATCGCGGGTTGCCATGGCGCTGCCCCGCTCGTCTGATCAATCGGCCCAAATTTTCCACGCAGTCGGTCGCGGACAGCTGCATGGTTTCGAGTTAAAACAGTAAGTTAGGGGATTATTTCAGCGATCAACTTCGGCTATTTCCCACCGTCCCACTTATTCCCGGGGGATATTTGCCAAGCAATTGTCAAGTATTTCCTGTACGATGTCTGGCCAAGTTAATTTTCTACAGGTTAGTGGCCGCCATGCGCGTAAAAGCATCCAACAGCAAAGCAAAGCCAGCTCCCGCCGTTGAAACCAGCGAATCGATCAACAGCCAGATTGCTGCCTTCCTCAAGTCCGGCGGCGAAATCCAGCAGATTGCCAAGGGCGTGAGCGGCCAGACTTTCGGCCCATCCAAGCAGATCAGCCTGGGTAAGAAGTAATACCGCGCAACACACCTGGTCCCTAAGCGTCTTGCCTTCAAGGCGCTAGGACTAGAGCCCGAAAGACCCTCTGCAATACCTTCAATCACGCGCTAATCGACGAACGGGCCTCACCGCCTGGCATTCGCCGGTATGCTTGCACACGTCTAGCACGGGCATCTGCCCGATTTTCTCCGTCACTGCTCCTCGCTTTTCATGGAGTGAAGCATGTTCAAACCCTGCATGTTCCTGGTCGGTGCCCTGATTGCCAGCCCTCTCGCCGAAGCGCAGATCTTCCAGCGTGAATTGGGTGACTTCGACTTGAAATTGGGCACGACGCCCAGCCGCAGCATGGCCCAGGGCCTGGTCAAGCCAACGTCTCCCGGCAGCGATTCGTTCCATGGCGGGCTGGACCTGAGCCACGACAGCGGCCTGTACTTCGGCCAGTTTTCCCCGAACATGGGCCTGTCCTCGTCCAGCAACCTCGAAGTCGATTCCTACATGGGCTTCAAGCACCCCTTCGACCAGACCCTGGGCTACGAAGTGGGCCTGATCCACTACAGCTACCCCAAGCTCAGCCCCCTCGACAGCCAGGAGTTCTACGGTGGCCTGAACCTATTGGGCAATCGCTTCGGCGCCTCTTTCAGCAACGACCCGGATCGCCAGGACAGCACCCTGTTTGCCGACCTCGGCGGCACCCAGCCGTTCGGCATTGGCGTCAGTATGAAGTACACCACTCATCAGTTGGGCACGCCGGTTTCAGTGGAGGGCGGCTCCATCCGCACCTTCAGCGACTGGTCGGTGCAATTCTCCCGGCAGTGGATGGGCGTGGACTTGAACCTGATCTACAGCGACTCCAGCCTTAGCGGCGGGGATTGCTCGGCCTATTCCGGACACAACTCGCAATGCGATGGCCTGTTGACGCTGAAGGCCGCACGGCCGTTTTATTGAGGGGCTGAACTGTCGCACCCGGCGCGGGTTCACATGTGATAACCCACTCTGCGAAGGACCCGCCCATGCTGCGTCGGCTCAAACTACTGGTGGTACTGCTGACCCTGAGCCTGGTGCTCACCGGTTGCAATCGCGTGGGCCTGGCCTATCGCAACCTCGACGTGATCATCCCCTGGACCCTCAACGACTACCTGGACATGAATGCCGGGCAGAAGAGTTGGTTCAACGACACGCTCAAGGAACACCTGGCCTGGCACTGCACCACGCAATTGCCAGGTTACCTGGATTGGCTGGACCGCCTGCAACGGATGGCCGACAACAACCAGGTCACCGACGCCGCGCTCCAGGCCCGGACCACCGAGGCCAAACAAGCCATCGACGACGTCGCCCGTGAGATCACGCCCTCCGCCATCGAACTGCTCCAAGGCCTGGACGATCAGCAGGTCAAGGAAATGAGCGATGCCCTGGCCAAGGACCTGCGCAAACGCCAGGACGAATACCTCAAGCCGCCCCTGGCCCAGCAGATCAAGGAACGCGCCGAGCGCATGAACAAGCGACTGGACGCCTGGATCGGCCCGCTCAGCGCCAGCCAGCAGAACCGCGTGACCGCCTGGTCCATTGCACTGGGCGAGCAGAACGAGGAATGGATCGGCAACCGCGCCCGCTGGCAGGCGCAGTTTATCGACGCCGTGCAACAGCGCAAAAACGCCGACTTCCCACAGAAAATGCAGCAGTTGCTGGTAGACCGCGAAAGCCTGTGGACCCCGCAATACCGCAGCGCCTACGCACAGACGGAAGCCGCGGCCCGCAGCCTGATTGTCGACGTGATGGCCGAAAGCACCGTGCAACAACGGCAGAAACTCACCCAGAAAATCGACAAGGTGCGTAGCGACTTCCAGGCGCTCAAATGCCTGAAAAGTGCGCAGTCCTAGCGGGGGGCCAAGGTTCCCAACCAGGCCACCAGCGCCAGGATCAGCACCACCGCCGCAAACTCCAGGGTGATGCTGCGACGCAAGGCTTCACGCGCTGCTCGGTGGTCACCCGCCGCCAGGGAGCGCTGCAACAACGGCGTCAGGTGTGAGCGATTAAGCGCCGCCAGCCCCAACATCAATCCAAACAAGCCCAACTTCAAGCACAACAGGATCGCGTAGACGCCGCCCGTAATGCCATCCAGGTTCGGCCCAATCACAAACAGATAATTCGCCACGCCCGTGCCAATCAGCACCGCGACGAAGACTGCGCCGACACGCTCGAAGCCTGCCAAGGCATGTGCCAGCACTGGCACCGCCTGCTCAGATGTACGCCTCAACATCAGCCCGAACGCCGCCAATGCCCCGACCCAGCCCGCCGCTGCCAGCAGATGCGCACTGTCGCTGAGAAGATGCCACAGCCCCAACGAGCCTTCATGCATCACCCCATGCCCGGTCCAGGCCAGCGTCACCAACGCGATACCGCCGAACCCGGTGGCCAACCGGGTATTGAGTGCAACCAGAACCAGCGCTGCAATGCGTAGCCACCACATCCAGCCTAATTCGGTGTGCCAGAGCATCATCTGCAGGTGCGTCCACAGTGTTGGCCAATCCTCGGCGCCGCTCATGGCCTGGGTCATGGACAGCAACGACGCCACCGACAGCAGCAAACCCAGCCCCGCCAATGTCCGTAGCCGCGGCCTCAGACTCAGCAACCGGCTGTCTGCATACAGGCCGAACAGCCCCAGTCCAAACAGCAGCATCAAGTCCAGATACAGGGCAAAGCGCAGTAATACCGGAACCAGTTCACTCATGGCTGGACGCTGAACACCACATTGCCAAGGATCGGGTGGGTATCGGACGACACCGCGCGCCAGTCCACCCGATAGGTGCCCGCCGTCAGCGTGGAGGCCGGCTTGATCAGCATCACTTTGGGATCAGCACTGGCGGCGACACTGGCCTTTACCGGCATTGGCGAATTGGGCATGCCCGGCATATCGGTCATAGTCAGCTTGGCGCCGGAAAACTGCGTCAGCAGGTTTTCCGAGAAGCGCAGTTCAATCACTGCGGGTGCAGCACCCTGGGCACCGGATGCCGGGCTGGAAGACAGCAGCGTGGGATGGGCTGAAGCCGCCACGCTGGTGCACAACACAAGGCCCGCCAGGGCGGTTTTCAACATCGACATGCAAGGCTCCAGGCCGCTCATGGCGGCGAGTTATAGGAAGAGTAAAAACGTCAGAACCACAAGCGCACACCCACGACCCAGCGCAGTTGCCGCGTGTCTTCGCCTTCATCCCTGGCGTATTGCGCGGTCTGGCCGTAGCTGCGATTCCAGGTCACGCCCACATAGGGCGCAAATTCGCGGCGCACTTCGTAACGCAGCCTCAGGCCCAACTCACTGTCCGACAGGCCCGAACCGACGCCGCGCTGCGGATCGTTGCGCCCATAAAAGTTGAGTTCGGCGGTGGGCTGCAGGATCAGCCGGTTGGTCAGCAGGATGTCGTAGTCGCCCTCCAGCCGCGCAGCAGTGCGCCCGGCTTCACCGACAAACACCGTGGCTTCGGCTTCAAAGTTGTACAGCGCCATGCCCTGCGCGCCGAAGGCCGCCCAGGTCTGGCCGTCACCGGGTTTGAAGTCCTGGCGCACACCGCCGACCAGGTCCCACCAAGGACTGATGGCATGCCCCCACAACGCCTGGACTTCAGCGCTTTCGGTGCGACCGGCGCTGCGCTCGCCTTCGCTGCGCAGCCACAGGCGATCGATATCGCCACCGACCCAGCCCTTGATATCCCAGTTCAGCGCGCCATCACCCTCGCCGCCTTGCCATTCCAACTGGTTGATCAGCAGCAGGGAATTGATGCCACTGTCGTGAACCACGTGCCCACCAGGCGCGTTATAGACCGCAGCGCGATCGGCGTCCGTCAATACGGGGATCGGTGTGCGGCTCTCAGTGAGCGCCGGTGTCGCCGGGCTCATGCCCTGGAATTCGTCGGCCTGCGCCGCCATTGGAGCAAACGCCAGTGCGATCAAGACGGATAAGACACGACGGCTCATGCTCGTTTCCTTATTCATGCACGCGCACCTCGCGAAACATGCCCATTTCCATGTGGTACAGCAGGTGGCAGTGGTAGGCCCAGCGCCCCAGGGCGTCGGCGGTCACCCGGTAGCTGCGCCGTGAGCCCGGCGGCATGTCGATGGTGTGCTTGCGCACCTGGAACTGGCCGTTTTCGTCCTCCAGGTCACTCCACAGGCCGTGCAGGTGAATGGGGTGACTCATCATGGTGTCGTTGACCAGCACCAGTCGGACGCGCTCGCCGTAGGTCAGTTGCAAGGGTTCGGCATCGGAGAACTTCACGCCATTGAATGACCAGGCGAATTTCTCCATATGCCCAGTGAGGTGCAGTTCGATGGTGCGACCGGGATCTCGTCCGTCAGGGTCTTCGAAGGCGCTGCGCAGGTCGGCGTAAGTCAGGACACGCCTGTCGTTGTTGCGCAGGCCGATGCCGGGATCGTCTAGCTTGGGCACCGGGCTCATGGCTTGCATATCCACCAGCGGGTTGTCTTGCTCGCTGGCCGGATGGGCCTGCATCGACATGGCACTGTGATCCATGCCCGCCATATCCGGCATGTCCGCCATGGCGCCGTGGTCCATCCCACCCATGCCCATATCCTCCATGGTGATCCAGGGGCGCGGGTCCAGTGCCGGTACGGTGGCCATCGCCCCGGTTTGTCGGGCAAGCGTGCCGCGGGCATAACCACTGCGGTCCATTGACTGGGCGAACAGCGTGTAAGCCTCGGCCGTCGGCTCGACCAGTACATCGAAGGTCTCCGCCACGGCGATACGGAACTCGTCGACGCTCACCGGCTGCACTGGCTGGCCATCGGCGGCAATCACGGTCATCTTCAGCCCCGGAATGCGCACATCGAAATAGCTCATTGCCGAGCCGTTGATAAAGCGCAACCGGATCGTCTCGCCCGCCTTGAATACGCCGGTCCAGTTGCGCTCCGGCGGTTGGCCGTTGAGCAGGTAGGTGTAGGTTTCGCCGCTGACGTCGGCCAAGTCCGTGGGGTTCATCTTCATTTGCGCCCACATCAGGCGGTCAGCCACCGTGGCCGACCAGCCTTGCTTGCCCACATCCCGCACGAAGTCGCCCACGGTCGGCTTGTGCAGGTTGTAGTGGTCGGACTGTTTCTTGAGGGTTTTCATCAAGGCGACAGGGTCTTCGTCGGTCCAGTCCGACAGCATCACCACGTAGTCGCGCTGATAGGTATACGGCTCGGGCTCCCTCGGGTCGATCACCAGCGGGCCATACACGCCCTGCTGTTCCTGGAACCCGGAATGGCTGTGGTACCAGTAAGTGCCGTGCTGCTTGACCGTGAATTGGTAGACAAACACGCCACCCGGCTCGATGCCCTTGAAGCTCAATCCCGGTACGCCGTCCATGTTCGACGGCAGGAGAATGCCGTGCCAATGGATCGACGTCGGTTCGGCCAGGCGGTTGTTCACGCGCAAGGTCACGGTGTCGCCTTCACGCCAGCGCAGCAGCGGGCCGGGCAGGCTGCCATTGATGGTCAGTGCTGTGCGTTTACGGCCGGTAAGGTTGACCGGGCTCTGGTCGATGAACAGATCAAATTCGATGCCGGCCAGCACCGTGGGCTGGCCGGGACTGGTCAAGGCCCACACCGGACTGCGCCAGAGGCCGAGCCCGCCCAGCAAGCCGCCGGCAGCCAGGCCTTTGACGAAGGTACGTCGGGTAGTGTTGGAGTGCATGCCGATTCAAATCCATGAGTTGAATGGCAGCAGAGTAGGCAGGGCCGGCTGTCAGCCAGCTTAGCGGCAGATTACCGATCTGACAGTTTCGCCCCGGCATTGCGGCAGCGCCGGGGCGTGAGGGGGTCAGGCGATCTGGGCCTTGGAGGCCACCTCGGCGAAGGTCGCCGGGTCCAGCGCGTCAGGCTGTTCATCCAGCACCTGACGCGGGTGATCATTGCCAGGGATCGAGCTGTCGATCAACGCCAATAACTGTGCTCCCAACGGGGTCAGGATGAAATTCTCGCCATTGCCGCCCTCATCTTCGGGGCGCGACTCGATAAAACCGCGCTTGAACAGCAGCGCTTCGTAGTCCGCAGCGGTCTTCTTTAGCGCGTCCAGGTTGCCGGTGGACTCGCCCGCCGTGGCCTTCTCGGCCGCTTCCTGCTCGGCGTATTTGCGCGGGGCGAAGCTGCCCTCGCCGTTCTGCACTTCATGCAGCAGACGTTCGATCAGATCCCAGTTGTAAGTCGTCATCCTGATTCCTCCTGCGGGCGGGTGGAAAGTAGCCCGTTAAAGGTGTGACCGGCCACGTCACTGGCCGTTCAGCTCAGCAGACGAGCGTCATTAGTGTGAACTTTCCCAATGCCCGCGACCTCCACTGAGTATCCCTGCCAAGGAGGTCCACCCATGAAAACCCTGATGAACCTGGCCATCGCCGCCGCATTGTTGACCGCCCTGCCCGCCTGGGCCTGTACCCCCGACGAGGCCACGGCCAAGCGCGAGCAACTGGCCCAGGAAGTGGCCAAGCTGACCGAACAGAACCCGACCAAGGCCAAGGAGATGAACGACGAGCTGCAGAAGATGGACCTGGACACCGAAAGCGCGGAGTTCCCTGACAAGTGCCAGCTGATCGACGCCCGGCTTAAGGAACTCAAGGAAGCTTCCGCCAAGGCCAAGAACTGACGGCATAAAAAAACCGGACAATCGTCCGGTTTTTTCACATCACCTGCGCCTTATTCGGCAGCCGGGGCTTCAGGCTTGCGGCGCTTGAGCGGCGCCATGCCGTCCTTGCTGACGAGCGACAGGTTGTCGGTCTTCGGCCGGTTGGCGATCTTGCGCTTGGTCGGCGACTTGGCACCGGTTTTCTTCTTGTCGCCCTTGGCGTCGGTCTTTTTCTTCTTCACGCCAACGGCCTTGCCCGACGCCTTGACCTTCTTCGGCCCGGTGTAGGTGCCTTTGACTTCCTTGATGGTGCGGCGCTCGAACGACTGCTTGAGGTAGCGCTCGATGCTCGACATCAGGTTCCAGTCGCCGTGGCAGATCAGCGAGATGGCCAGGCCATCATTGCCAGCACGCCCGGTACGGCCGATACGGTGCACGTATTCGTCGCCGCTGCGCGGCATGTCGAAGTTGATCACCAGGTCCAGGCCGTCCACGTCCAGGCCACGGGCGGCGACGTCGGTGGCGACCAGGATCTTCACGCCGCCGGCCTTGAGGCGGTCGATCGCCAGCTTGCGGTCCTTCTGGTCTTTCTCGCCGTGCAGCACGAACGCCTTGTATTCCTGGGCTACCAGGCGGCCGTAGATGCGGTCAGCGGCAGCACGGGTGTTGGTGAACACGATGGCTTTCTGATAGGTCTCGTTGGCCAACAGCCAGTTGAGGATCTGCTCTTTATGCACGTTGTGGTCGGCGGTGACGATCTGCTGGCGCGTGGTCGCGTTCAGGTCGCTGACGTTGTTGACCTGCAGATGCTCAGGGTTGTTCAGCACCTTGGCGACCATGTCGCGCAGGGTCGAGCCGCCAGTGGTGGCGGAGAACAGCATGGTCTGCTGGCGGTTGACGCATTCGCCCACCAGGCGCTGCACGTCGTCGGCAAAGCCCATGTCGAGCATGCGGTCGGCTTCGTCCAGCACCAGCACTTCGACTTCCTTGAGGTCGAGGTTGCCGGCGTTGAGCTGCTCGATCATGCGGCCTGGGGTGCCGATCAGGATGTCAGGCACCTTGCGGAGCATGGCGGCCTGGACCTTGAAATCTTCACCGCCGGTGATGATGCCGGACTTGATGAAGGTGAACTGCGAGAAGCGTTCGACTTCTTTCAAGGTCTGCTGGGCCAGCTCGCGGGTCGGCAGCAGGATCAGGGTCTTGATGCTGACGCGAACCTTGGCCGGGCCGATCAGGCGGTTCAGCACAGGCAGGACGAAAGCGGCGGTCTTGCCGCTACCGGTTTGAGCTGTCACCCGCAGGTCACGCCCTTCGAGCGCGAGCGGGATGGCCGCTGCTTGCACAGGCGTAGGCTCGACAAATTTAAGCTCGGCCACGGCTTTGAGCAGGCGTTCGTGCAGGGCGAATTGGGAAAACACGGGTGCTACCTCGAAGAAATACAAAAAATCAGCTGCATAGGTTACCGGTTTCGCGCGTCCAAACCGAGTTTCTTTACGCGAACGGTGCTAATCGGCTGCTTTTTTGTCAGTGCATTTGTCCATGACATCAACTTTGTTGCACTTAAATGCTCTAATCGCCCCGTGTTGTCTTATAGAAGAATCGGTTTCACCCATGGATATCAAACAGCTCTGGCTCAACGTCCAAGACCTCTGGGGCGCCCTCGACGAACACCCGCTGCTGCATGCCAGCCTCGGCTTGCTGGTGTTGCTGGTGGTGGCGCTGTTGCTCGGACGAGTGGCACGTTACCTCATCCTCCACGCCGTCAAGCTGCTCGGCCGGCAACCGGCCCTGCACTGGCTCAACGACCTGCGGCACAACAAGGTCTTCCATCGCCTGGCACAGATGACGCCGTCCTTGGTGATCCAGTTCGGCCTGTACCTGGTGCCGGACCTGAGCAAGACCGCCATCCTGTTCATCGGCAACGTGGCCCTGGCACTGACCATTCTGTTCCTGGTGCTGGCCATGAGCGCCCTGCTCAGCGCCCTGCTGGACATCTACGCCCGCACCGAACACGCGCGCACCCGCTCGATCAAGGGCTACGTGCAGTTGGCGAAGATGGTGCTGTTCGTGTTTGGCGCAATCATCATTGTCGCCACCCTGATCGACCGTTCGCCGCTGTTGCTGCTGTCAGGGCTTGGCGCCATGTCGGCAGTGATCCTGTTGGTGTACAAGGACACGCTGCTGTCGTTCGTCGCCAGCGTGCAGTTGACCAGCAACGACATGCTGCGGGTCGGTGACTGGATCGAAATGCCCCAGGTCGGCGCCGATGGCGACGTGGTGGACATCACCTTGCACACGGTCAAGGTGCAGAACTTCGACAAGACCATCGTCTCCATCCCCACTTGGCGCCTGATGTCCGAATCGTTCAAGAACTGGCGTGGCATGCAGGCCTCCGGCGGGCGCCGTATCAAGCGCAGTCTGTTCATCGACGCCAGCGGCGTGCGCTTCCTGCGTGACGATGAGGAAGTACGCATGACCCAGGTGCACCTGCTCACCGATTACATCGGGCGCAAGCAAGCCGAACTCAAGGCCTGGAACGAAGCCCAGGGCCATAGTGCGCAACTCTCGGCCAACCGCCGCCGCATGACCAACCTCGGCACCTTCCGCGCTTATGCCCTGGCCTACCTGAAAAGTCACCCGGACATCCAGCCGAACATGACCTGCATGGTGCGCCAGATGCAAACCACCGCCCAGGGCGTGCCGCTGGAGATCTACTGCTTTACCCGCACCACGGCGTGGGCAGATTACGAGCGGATCCAGGGGGATATTTTTGATTACCTGCTGGCGGTGCTGCCGGAGTTTGGCTTGAGCCTGTATCAGCAGCCGAGTGGGAATGACTTGCGTGCGGGGGTGTTGCCAGCTGTGTTGGGTGCCAGTCACGTGGCTGCACCGGAAAAAGCCTTGGGCTAGAGCGATTGAGCACAGCCGTTCAATCGCCGCGCTGAACATTCGGCGACCCTCGGCCTCATTGGAAATCCTTTGAGGCAACGCCGATGCGCGCTCCAACCCTGCTTTCATTGCTGCTGGCCGGCACCTGTAACAGCGTGCTGGCTGCCGGCTTGATAGACGATTCAACCCTCGACTTACTCAGCCGCAATTTCTACCTCGACAACAAAGAGCGCTCCCCCTCAAGCAAGCCGCACAAGGAGGAGTGGGCACAAGGTTTTATCGCTAACTTCGCCTCCGGTTTTACCCCTGGCAAGATTGGGTTCGGTGTCGACGCCCATGCCTTCGCCAGCCTGAAACTCGACGGTGGCAAAGGCCATTCCGGCACCGGCCTGTTGCCCGTGGACAGCGGCGGGCGCAGCGAGCGCGACTATGCCAGCGCCGGTGGCGCGCTCAAGGTGCGTGCCTCCAACACCACCCTGTCGATGGGTGAAATGACCGTCGAAACCCCGGTGTTCGACACCTCCGACAAACGCCTGCAACCGGAATACGCCACCGGTTTGTTGCTGGACAGTCGCGAGATCGACGCCCTGCACTGGCAGGCCGGGCACTTCACCGCCTTCAAAAATCAGGACGCATCTACCGGGCATGGTGATTTCAGCGGCTACGGCGCCAGCACCCGTAGCGGTGCCATCGACTTCCTCGGCGGGCAATTCTTCGAAGGCCGGCCGGTGGGCGGCGCGCTGTACGCTTCGCAGTTGAACGACACCTGGCGCCAGTTCTATGCCAACCTGCATGGGTCATCGACCGACTGGATGCTGGACGGCAATATCTACCGCACCGAAGATCAAGGCCGCGCCGAGGCCGGTGCCATCGCCAACACCGCCTACAGCCTGTCGAGCAAATACAGCTTTGCCGCGCAGTCAGTGACCCTGGCCTACCAGGAGATCAACGGCAATACGCCGTTCGACTTTGTCGGCGGCGACTCCATCTACCTGGCCAACTCCATCAAATACGCCGACTTCAATGGCCCAGGTGAACGCTCGTGGCAGGTTCGCTATGACCTCAACCTCGCCACGTTCGGTATTCCCGGCTTGAAGTTCATGACCCGCTACGTCACCGGTCGAGGTATCGACGGCACCCACGCGCCGCAGGGCGGTGCCTACAACCCGTTTGATGCCGACAGCGGTCAATACCAACCCCAACAAGGTCGCGGCGGCCGCCACTGGGAACGCGATATCGACCTGCATTACGTGGTGCAATCCGGCCCGGCCAAAGACCTGTCGGTGCAGGTTTCCCACGTCAGCCACCGCGCCAACAATGCCCAGGCCGGGGATGATATCGACCGGGTGTATGTGGTGGTCGAATATCCGTTGAAATTGCGTTAAGGCTGAAGAACTGGATGCTCAGCGACGGGCTGCGTGACCTCGCGCCTTACAGCCTCTTTCCATCGACGCCAATCAACCAATACCGTGGGCAGCCGATCATGGCTCTTGATCCAGACACACAAGCTAGGGTCAATCCCGCGCTGGATCGCGTTGCGCAACCCTACTTCAAGCACATGGAAAATCGAGCCCAGAGACTCTGCGATCCGCATGTTGTGCACGTAGGCCGTAGCCGCTTGATCTCGATTATCCTGATGCCCCTTGAGATAGCGGCTCATTCTTGGAGTGGAGAGCTTGCCTCCAGCGTTCGCCAGACCATCTATACGTGAGCTCCTTTCAACGCTAAGAAATGTCACAAGCGCGAGCGATGGTACAGGCCGGATTTATTACCTCAAAACAACAGAGTGTTGCCAAATCATTAAGCGACAGGCCGGGGGCTTGACGTGCAAATCGACGGTGGCAACCTGCTCCGGCAGCCCTAGGAACCTCCACTCCCGTGCGACACGAAACGGTGACGAGACTAGGTTATGTGACGGCCCCGCTTTGCGGGGCCTCCTCATTTCTGGCGATTCAACTTTTCGCTGTACTACTGCCCGGTTGATTGCCCAACCGACTGATCCACACCGCCCCCAGAATCACCAACCCACCCAAGGCCAGTCGCCCTAACGGTTCATGCTGGTTCCAGATCAGCAGGTTCAGCAGCAACCCCACCGGCACATGCAGGTTGTTCATCACCGCCAGGGTGCCGCCCTGCACCAGGCAAGCGCCCTTGTTCCACCAGTACATGCCCAGCGCCGTGCTGACCAACCCGAGGAACACCAGCACGCCCCATTGCAACGGTGCATCGGGCAGGTAGTGGGCCTTGCCAAACATCAGGAACGCCGGCAGCACCACCAGCAATGCGCCCACGTAGAAGAAACCAAAGCGGCGGTAATGCGGCTGGTCGCTTGGGTAGCGTTTGACCAGGTGCTTGTACATCACCTGCCCGGCGGCGTAGGTGAAGTTGGCCAGTTGCAGTAGCAGGAAGCCTCCCAGGAAGTGCGCAGTGATCTGGTCGAAACGGATCACCGCCGCGCCCGCCACCGCCACCAGCGCGGCAATCAGCGCCCAGGGGTTGAAGCGCCGGTTGAGCGCATCCTCGATGAGCGTCACGTGCAACGGCGTGAGGATGGTGAACAACAGCACTTCCGGCACCGTGAGCACGCGAAAGCTCAGGTACAGGCACACGTAGGTCACGCCAAACTGCAACGCGCCGATCACCAGCAGACCGCGCATGAAGCCCGGTTCCACCGAGCGCCAGCGCGTCAACGGGATGAATACCAAGCCGGCCAGCAGCACGCGCACCAGCACGGCGAAGTAGCTGTCGACGTGGCCGGCGAGGTATTCGCCGATCAAGCTGAAGGAAAATGCCTGAATCAGGGTGACAACCAGTAAGTAGCCCATGCGCGCCTCGTTTCGAATGGGCGGGACATTAAAGGTTTTCGACGGTTGAAGAAACTCGGGGCAAAAAAAACCCGACCTCGCTAAAGCGGCAGTCGGGCAGGAGCACTCAGGAGCAAAAGTGCAAAGGGAGGTCTGTTACGCGTACTTGAAGGGCTTGCGTGGAGCTAGATAACCATCGCGGGATTATCTGGCGATTAACGGATCAGGCGACCTGAGCCAACAGCGCCTTGGCGTGGTTGATGCCCTTCTCTTGGAAGTCACCGCTCAAGTTCACTCCTTCGGCGTGAATGAAGGTGACGTCATGAATCCCGATAAAGGCCATGACCTGGCGCAGGTAAGGTTCCTGGTGATCGGAGCTGGCGCCAGTATGGATACCGCCGCGCGCAGTGAGCACGATGGCGCGCTTGCCGGTCAGCAGACCCTGTGGTCCGGTGGCGGTGTACTTGAAGGTCACACCAGCCCGCAGCACGTGGTCCAGCCAGGCTTTGAGGGTGCTGGGGATAGCGAAGTTGTACATCGGCGCAGCCATCACCAGCACGTCAGCGGCCAGCAGTTCGTTGGTCAATGCATCGGAGCGATCCAGGGACGCCTGCTCGCTGTCGTTGCGCTGATCCGCTGGCTTCATCCAGCCGCCGAGCAGGTTGGCGTCCAGGTGTGGAACCGGGTTGAGGGCCACGTCACGTACGGTGATCTGGTCCGCCGGGTGGGCGGCCTGCCATTGGCTGATGAATTGCTGGGTCAGTTGGCGGGAAATCGAATCCTGCTGGCGAGCACTGCTTTCGATGATCAGAACATTGGACATGGCTTTGTAGGCTCCATCGGAAATTGCTGTAAGGCGATGGAGTGGAGATTAAACAGAGCCAATTCGATAAAAAAGCGCAAAAAACTGCTATAACCCATCTATAAATTTGTTTATAAGCGGAGCATGCTCCGCTGCTGGGCTACTTTGGCGCGCAAGCCAGGGCAATACGCATCTTGATAATGGCGCGGTTGAACTTGACCGTGGTGTTGGTGCTTTTGCCCGCTGGCACCGTGACCGTTCTGCGGCGCGGCGCTTCCGGGCCGTTGGTGAAGGTTACCGAGCAGACCGCGTCTTGAGTGCCGTAGTTATTGAGTTGAATCGAGCTGATATCGCCGTCCACGTCGGAGGCGGTGTAGTCGATGCTGACGCCGTCGATCTTTTTCGTCACGTCGATAGGGTAGGCAAATGCACTCAACGGCAGCAGCGCCAGCAACACACAACAGAATTTTCTCATTCGGCAGTCTCCAATAAGGACTGTCAGCTTAGGACAAGAGGAACCCATCTTGAAAGCGCCCCGCGTTACCCTCGATCAATGGCGCACACTGCAAGCCGTGGTCGACCATGGCGGCTTCGCCCAGGCGGCCGAAGCGCTGCACCGTTCGCAGTCCTCGGTGAGCTACACCGTGGCCCGCATGCAAGACCAGCTTGGCGTGCCGCTGCTGCGCATCGACGGGCGCAAGGCGGTGCTCACCGACGCGGGTGAAGTGCTGTTGCGCCGCTCCCGACAGTTGGTGAAAAACGCCAGCCAGTTGGAAGACCTCGCCCACCATATGGAACAAGGCTGGGAAGCCGAGGTACGGCTGGTGGTGGATGCGGCCTATCCAAACGCACGCCTGGTGCGCGCGCTGACCGCATTCATGCCGCAGAGTCGGGGTTGTCGCGTGCGCCTGCGTGAAGAAGTGCTGTCGGGTGTTGAAGAGTTGTTGATGGAAGGCGTGGCCGATCTGGCGATTTGCGGCTTCAGCATCCCGGGCTACCTGGGCACGGAAATGAGCGATGTGGAATTTGTCGCCGTGGCGCATCCCGAGCACTCCTTGCACCGCATGAATCGCGAGCTGAGCTTTCAGGACCTGGAGAGCCAGATGCAAGTGGTGATCCGCGACTCCGGCCGCCAGCAACCGCGCGATGTGGGCTGGCTCGGCGCTGAACAGCGTTGGACCGTCGGCAGCCTGGCGACCGCCGCCGCCTTTGTGGGCAGTGGCCTGGGCTTCGCGTGGTTGCCCCGACACATGATCGAACGCGAACTCGCCGAGGGCGTGCTCAAGCAACTACCCTTGGAACAGGGCGGCAGCCGTCACCCCACGTTCTTCCTGTATTCCAACAAAGACAAACCCTTGGGGCCGGCGACGCAGATCCTCGTGGAACTGCTGCGCACCTTTGACACCGCCCCCTTGGACGCGCCTTTCGCCGCCCCGCAGCAAGCCTGAAACGGAGTTCATGCATGGCCTGGTTCGACCACGAAGGATGCAGCCTGCACTACGAAGAATACGGCCACGGCACGCCGTTGATCCTGATCCACGGCCTGGGCTCCAGCAGCCAGGATTGGGAACTGCAGATTCCGGTGCTGGCCAGGCATTACCGCCTGATCGTGGTCGATGTGCGCGGCCACGGCCGCTCGGACAAACCGCGCGAGCGCTACAGCATCCAGGGCTTCACCTTTGATTTGCTGGCATTGATCGAACACTTGGATTTGCCACCCGCCCATGTGGTGGGCTTGTCCATGGGCGGCATGATTGCCTTCCAGTTGGCGGTGGACGAACCCGCGCAGGTCAAGAGCCTGTGCATCGTCAACAGCGCACCGCAGGTGAAGGTGCGCAGTGCCGATGATTACTGGCAATGGGCCAAACGCTGGAGCCTGGCGCGTGTGCTCAGCCTGGCCACCATCGGCAAGGCATTGGGCGACCGTCTGTTCCCAAAACCGCATCAGGCCGACCTGCGCCGCAAGATGGCCGAACGCTGGGCAAAAAACGACAAACGTGCTTATCTCGCCAGCTTCGATGCCATTGTGGGCTGGGGCGTGCAGGAACGACTTTCCAGAATCACCTGTCCAACCCTGGTCATCAGCGCCGACCACGATTACACCCCCGTGGCGCAAAAAGAAAACTATGTAAAACTGCTGCCCGATGCGCGACTGGTGGTGATCGAGGATTCCCGCCATGCCACGCCCTTGGACCAACCCGAAGTCTTTAACGCAACCCTGCTCGATTTTCTAAAGACAGTCGAAACCACTACCCAGGATCACTGACCCATGTTGAAAAAAATCGCCTTCTTTGCCGGTTCCGTTCTGTTCGCCGCCAACCTGATGGCCGCCGAGCCCGTCAAGGCGCCCCACGTATTGATCACCACCACCAATGGCGACATCGAGATCGAACTGGACCCGGTCAAGGCGCCAATCAGCACCAAAAACTTCCTGGCCTATGTCGACAAGGGCTTCTACACCAACACGATTTTCCACCGCGTGATCCCAGGCTTCATGGTGCAGGGCGGCGGGTTTACTCAGTCGATGTCGCAAAAGCCAACCGAAGCGCCGATCAAGAACGAAGCCAGCAATGGCCTGCATAACGTACGTGGCACTCTGTCCATGGCGCGCACCAGTGACCCGGATTCGGCCACCAGCCAGTTCTTCATCAACGTGGCCGACAATGCCTTCCTCGACCCAGGCCGTGATCGCGGTTATGCCGTATTCGCCAAAGTGGTCAAGGGCATGGACGTGGTTGATGTGATCGTCAACTCGCAGACCACCACCAAGCAGGGCATGCAGAACGTGCCAATCGATCCTGTGTACATCAAGTCGGCCAAGCGCATCGACTGAGGTAACAGGTAGCTCCGCGCGCCGCTCACAGGGCCGCGCGCGCATTTGAAAGGAGAGCCCGCCCTGCGGGCGTCAACCCTAATGCTCTATCGTCGTTTTGAACAACTGATCGATATTTTCCGCGACGCCCCCAGCGAAGCCCCGCCCGACAAAGTCCTGCCTTTCTACCTCTACTACCTGCGCCAGGTGTGGCCGCATTTCGCCGCCTTGCTGGTGGTGGGCCTGATCGGTGCGTTGATCGAGGTGGCGCTGTTCAGCTATCTGAGCCGCATCATCGACCTGGCCCAGGGCACGCCGCCGGCCAACTTCTTCCAGGTGCACAGCACTGAGCTGATCTGGATGGCCGTGGTCGCCCTGCTGTTGCGCCCGATCTTCGGCGCCCTGCATGACCTGCTGGTGCACCAGACCATCAGCCCCGGCATGACCAGCCTGATCCGCTGGCAGAACCACAGTTATGTGCTCAAGCAGAGCCTGAATTTCTTCCAGAACGACTTCGCCGGGCGTATTGCCCAGCGCATCATGCAAACCGGCAACTCCCTGCGCGACTCTGCGGTGGCGGCAGTGGATGCAATCTGGCACGTGGCGATCTACGCCATCAGTTCCCTGGTGCTGTTTGCCGAAGCCGACTGGCGCCTGATGATCCCGCTGGTGAGCTGGATCCTTTGCTACAGCCTGGCGCTGCGCTACTTCGTGCCACGGGTGAAGGAGCGCTCGGTGATTTCCTCCGAAGCGCGCTCCAAGTTGATGGGCCGCATCGTCGACGGCTACACCAACATCACCACCTTGAAGCTGTTCGCCCATACCCGCTATGAGCAGGAATACGCCAAGGAAGCGATCATCGAGCAAACCGAAAAGACCCAGCTGGCCAGCCGCGTGGTGACCAGCATGGACATCGTGATCACCACCATGAACGGCCTGCTGATCGTCACCACCACCGGCCTGGCCCTGTGGCTGTGGACGCAGTCGCTGATCTCGGTAGGCGCGATTGCCCTGGCCACCGGTTTGGTGATCCGTATCGTCAACATGTCCGGCTGGATCATGTGGGTGGTCAACGGCATTTTCGAGAACATCGGCCAAGTACAGGACGGCCTGAAAACCATCGCCCAGCCACTTGCCGTGATCGACCGCGAAAATGCCCCGCGCCTCAGCGTGCCACGGGGCGAAGTGCGCTTCGAACAGGTGGATTTCCACTACGGCAAGAAGAGCGGAATCATTGGCGGCCTGAACCTTGAGATCAAGGCCGGTGAAAAGATCGGCCTGATCGGCCCGTCCGGTGCTGGCAAGTCAACGTTGGTCAATCTGCTGTTGCGCCTGTACGACCTGCAAGGCGGACGCATCCTGATCGATGGCCAGAACATTGCCGAGGTCGCCCAGGAATCCCTGCGCGAACAGATCGGCATGATCACCCAGGACACGTCGCTGCTGCATCGTTCGATCCGCGACAACCTGCTGTACGGCAAGCCCGACGCCACCGACGAAGAACTCTGGGCCGCCGTACACAAGGCGCGCGCCGATGAGTTCATCCCATTGCTGTCGGACTCCGAAGGCCGCACCGGGCTGGATGCGCATGTCGGTGAGCGCGGAGTGAAGCTTTCCGGCGGGCAGCGCCAGCGTATCGCCATTGCCCGCGTGCTGCTCAAGGACGCGCCGATCCTGATCATGGACGAAGCCACTTCCGCGTTGGATTCGGAAGTGGAAGCGGCGATCCAGGAGAGCCTGGAAACCCTGATGCAGGGCAAGACGGTGATTGCAATCGCGCACCGGTTGTCGACTATTGCACGGATGGACCGCCTGGTGGTGCTGGAGAAAGGCCAGATCGCCGAAAGTGGCAGTCACGCCGAGCTGCTGGCCCATGGCGGGCTGTATGCGCGGTTGTGGCAGCACCAGACGGGTGGGTTCGTCGGTATCGACTGATACTGCAGTGCCGAAACAGCCCCAGCCCCTGAAACACAAGGGCCTGGGGCTTTTTCATGCCCTGGATTTGTGTCGCAATCCTGCTGTAATCAGTGCAGTGCCCAGAAGGGCGCTGAAGTAAATCTGCAGGGAGCATCACTGATTTACGGATCCGGTAGAGCGATCTATCAAGGACGGGCTGCATGTCTTTGTTCAAGCGTTCAATCACAGAGGGGCTAGGTACGTTTTGGTTGGTGTTGGGCGGTTGCGGGAGTGCGGTGTTGGCCGCAGCGTTCCCCGCAGTCGGGATCGGATTGTTGGGCGTGTCCCTGGCATTCGGGCTCACGGTGCTGACCATGGCGTTCGCCATCGGGCATATCAGCGGTTGTCACCTCAACCCGGCAGTGTCGGTGGGGCTGGTGGTAGGCGGACGGTTCCCGGCCAGGGAACTGCCGGCGTACATCGTGGCGCAGGTGGTCGGCGGTACGATCGCCGCTGCGCTGCTGTATTTCATTGCCAGCGGCAAACCGGGGTTCGAACTGGCGTCGGGCCTGGCGTCCAACGGCTATGGCGAGCATTCGCCCGGCGGGTATTCGATGGCGGCGGGGTTTGTCTGTGAACTGGTGATGACCGCCATGTTCGTGGTGATCATCCTCGGCGCCACCGACCGCCGTGCCCCGCCGGGCCTTGCGCCCATCGCCATCGGCCTGGCACTGACGCTCATCCACCTGATCTCCATTCCCGTGACTAACACCTCGGTCAACCCGGCCCGCAGTACCGGCCCGGCCTTGATCGTCGGCGGGTGGGCGATCCAGCAGTTGTGGTTGTTCTGGCTCGCGCCGATCCTTGGCGCGGTGATGGGTGGGGTTACCTATCGATGGCTTGGCAAGGAGGCGCCGGGCTGAGGCAAGATGGGTTCAGCCCTGCCGATAAGGCAGGGCTGAACCTTTCTAAATGCCAATCACCCTTGATGGGCCTGCATGTACTGGCGCAATAGCTGATTAATGCGCGTCTGGTAACCAGATCCTTGACCTTTGAACCACTCCAGTACGTCAGCGTCTAGCCTGATAGTGACCGCCTGCTTCACGGGGACACGTAACTCAGCACGCCGGAAAAAATCGGCATCCAGCTCAGGGATATCGCTGGTATCGATCTCTTTATCATTCATTTTGGCCAAGCGCTCCCAATCAGTTTTCGATGTTTGCGTCATAATATTTGGCCTCCTTCTTGGTTGCTTTTCGGGCGGAGATGATACGGATCACATCACCACGTCGTTCGGTGTATACGACCACACCTATTAACAATTTGATCCAGCCAATACTAATCCAACGCTCCTCGCCATAATCCGCTCGATCATCGCGTAAGGCCAGCATTGGGGTGCCTAAAGATATCCGGGACGTCATTGAAATCGATGCCGTGCTTAACAATATTGGCGTTATTTTTGGATTCATCCCACTCAAATAACATGGCACATCCTGTATGTACTTTTGTACATACAGGATAACGATTTCAGTCTGGGTTTGAAGCGCCGCCAGACCAATGGTTCAGCCCTGCCGATAAGGCAGGGCTGCCCTCGCCTCCTGCGCATACGCCGCAATCCCCACGCGCTCGCGCTCCAGAAAATCCTCAACCGCACTCTTCAGGCCCGGATGGCGCAAGTAGTGCCATGACCGTGTAATCACCGGCTCAAACCCACGGATCAACTTGTGCTCGCCCTGTGCCCCCGCATCGAAACGTTGCAGGCCGTGGGCGATGGCGTAGTCCATGCCCTGGTAGAAACAGGTCTCGAAATGCAGGCGGTCGAACTCTGCCAGGCAACCCCAGTAGCGGCCGTAGAAGCTATCGCCGCCGATCAGGCTGAAGGCCATTGCCACCGGGCGTGTGCCTTGTTTGGCCAGGACCACGCGGATCGCTTCGGGCATGCGCTCGGCCAGCAGGCTGAAGAACGCGCGGGTCAGGTAAGGTGATTGGCGGCGGATCGCGTAGGTGTTGGCATAGCAGGCGTAGACGAAATCCCACTGGGCTTCGCTCAGTTCATGGCCTTGCAGCCACTCGAAGTCGATGCCCTGCCCTGCCACTTGTTCGCGTTCTTTGCGCATCTGTTTGCGCTTGCGTGAACTCAGCGCATCGAGAAAATCCTGGAAGTCGCGGTAACCCCGATTCTGCCAGTGAAACTGACAGCCCAGGCGCTGCAGCCAGCCCGGTTGCTCGGCCAGTGCCGCATCGGCCAGTTCGTCGGTGAAGTTTATGTGGGCACTCGAGAGCCCTTCAATTTCCAGGTAACCCGGCAGGCTTTTCAGCAGTTCGAAACCCTCCTCTGCACTCGCCGCCAACAGGCGTGGCCCGCTGACCGGACTGAACGGCACGGCGGTCAGCAACTTAGGGTAATACTCAATGCCCGCCCGCTCGCAGGCATCCGCCCAACCGTGATCAAACACGTACTCGCCGTAGGAATGCCACTTGCGGTAACTGGGCAGTGCCGCCACCAGCCGATCACCTTCCCAATGCAGCAAATGCTCCGGTTGCCAGCCCGATTGCGGGCCCAGGCTGGCGCTGTCTTCCAATGCGCTCAGGAAGGCGTGCCGTACGAACGGCTGGGCCTGTGGCACCAGCGCATCCCAGGCTTGCGGGGCGATTTCGGACAGGCTGTCCAGGCGTTGCAACGGCATCGGAATCCTCACTACTTCAGGGCGTGAAAGCCTGGCGAGTATCGCTGATTGCCGGCCTCGGCACACCCCCGCTTCGCGCGACAAGGCTCTAAACCAATAGTTCCGAACATGAAAAATTTGTCATCTAGATGACATCACTTCGCCACCGCTCCGTCATAAACGATCGTGATACTGACGCCTGTTTTTAGAGCGCCTGGTTCTAGCAGGTGGTTATTTTTCCGTCCGTCATCGGTCGGTTGTGTCCTGGATGGTTTGCCATCCCTCCTCACTTTCGGAGATTGATATGCGTCTTGCTTCCACTAAAACTGCGGCGGTCCTGTGCGGCGGCCTGTTACTGGCCCTGAGCGTTCCGGCCAGCGCTGCAGTCGACGCTAAATTGCTCGACATGCTCAAGGCCAACGGCCAGATCACCAATGCTCAGTACAGCGAACTGCAAGCTGAACTGGCACGGGACCAGAAAGAGCAGCAGATCGCACGGCAAGCTCAACAAGAGACCAACGAACAGATCGCGGCCACCGCGAAGAAAACCAATGAGCTGAGCAGCTTCGACCAGAAGCTGGCCTGGGCGGCCAAGACTCAACTCAAGGGTGATGTGCGTTTCCGTCACGAAACCATCAAGATCGACGGCACCCCGAACAACGGCGGCAAAGACAAGGATCGCGAGCGCATCCGTGCGCGTCTGGGCGCTTTTACCGAGATCAACTCGCAGGTCGACACCGGTATTCGTGTCGCCACCGGCAGCAGCGACGATGCGCGCTCCACCAACCAGGACCTGGATGGTTACTTCAACAAGAAGTCGATCTGGCTGGACCTGGGTTACATCGACTACCACCCGACCCAAATCAAGAACCTGCACGTGATCGGCGGCAAGATGTTGCAGCCGTGGGTCAGCATGGGTGATGTGATCTGGGATAGCGATATCAACCCGGAAGGCCTGGCCGTCACCTACAAATACCCACTGGGCAGCAGCGCCGAACTGTTCGGCAGCCTGGGTAACTACAGCCTCAAGGACAACGTCAACGGCGACGGCGTGCAATTTCGCAACGACCTGCGTATGACCGCCGGCCAGCTGGGCTCGCGCTTCTCGTTGACCGACAACCTGAAACTGACCCTGGGTGGTAGCGTCTACGCCTTCCAGAACGACGAAGACAGCCGCTGCCCGACCGCTGGCTCCTTCCAGTGCCTGACCCCGGCCGAAACCGTCGCGAACACCACCGCCGGCAATGCCAGCGAGTACCGCCTGTATGAAGGCTTCAGCCAAGTCGATATCGGCGGCCTGGCCGTACCGTTGTCGTTCTATGGCCAGTACGTGCAGAACACCAAGGCCACTGACAAAGACAAGGACACCGCCTGGTTGCTCGGCGCCAAGTCCAAAGTGTTTGGGCTGAACCTGGACTACAACTACCGCGACGTACAACGTTATGCGGTGGTGGGTGCCTTTACCGACTCCGACTTCGCCGGCGGCTTCACCGGTGCACGCGGTCACAAGTTCAAGGTCGGCTACGACATCGACAAGAACTTTGCCATCGGCGCCACTTACTTCCTGACCAAAGCGGACTACGCCAGCGCCACCGGCTATCGCGATGCGAACGCCAACACCCTGCAGCTGGACGCAGAAGCCAAGTTCTAACTGTCAGTGCTGAAAGCCTTGGGCCAGGACGGCCCGAGGTGGCTACAACAGCCTTGCGTGGGTGGATCGGTCCCCATCATCCGTCCGATCCAGCCACGCGAGCCTGCTTATTCCCCGCCTTTGTGATCCTTGAGTCGTTCTTCAGCCAACCGCTGCGCCAAGGCCTCCACACCCTCTACCGGCTCATCCGGCATTATCTTCAGCGTCGCCTGCATCAGACGCATCTGGCGGATAAACCGGCGGCAGTTCGGGCAGAACATCAAGTGATGACGCACCAGCAGACGCTCGCGAAAGGTCAATTGCCCATCGAGATAGTCACTGGAACGTGCCACTTGTTCTTTACAGGTCAACATTCGCCCGTTTCCTCAAAATGCTCCACCGTGGCGAAGACTTTAAGCCGTGCTCGATGCAACAGCACACGGACATTGGAGAGCGACAGCGTCAGAAGATTACAGATCTCTTCCAACTCCAGCCCCTGGCGTTCACGCAGCACCAGCACGCTGCTCTGCAACTCAGACAAACTCAGCAACGTATGCTCCAGGCATTTACGCAGTTCATCCTCGGTCAGCAGGGCTTCCGGAGTGTCCTGGTGCCAGGCGTAGGGGGCGACGGCCCAGTGGCCATCGTCGGGGGAGAAACGGTCATCGCCAATCGTGCCATGGGGCGAAGGCAGGTCGTCGAGCAACACTTCGCGACGATTCTGCTTATAGCGCCCTTTGGCGGCGTTGGCGGTGATGGTCAGCAGCCAGGTCTTGAGGCTGGAACGCCCCTCGAACTTGGCCAGGTTGCGCACCACCGACAGCCAGGCGTCTTGCACGACTTCGTCGGCGTGACGCTGGCCGACAATGGCATAAGCCACCGCCCGCATGGCGCTCTGGTAGGTGGTGACCAATTCCTTGTAGGCCCGCTGCTCACCCTTGAGCAGGCGTTCAAGCAGGTGCGCGTCGTCCGCTGCTGCCATTCAAGACCTCGATTGTCTTAGCGTTTGCGCAGGATCACGCTGCCGATCGAATAGCCCGCGCCAAACGAGCTGAGTACCGCCACGGAGCCCTTGGGCAAATCGTCCTGGTATTTGTGGAACGCAATCACCGAGCCCGCCGAACTGGTATTGGCGTAAGTATCGAGGATCACCGGCGCTTCTTCCACCGAGGCTTCGCGGCCCAGCAGTTTCTTCACGATCAGGTGGTTCATGCTCAGGTTGGCCTGATGCAGCCAGAAGCGCTTCACATCGGCTACGTTCAGCTGGTTTTCTTGCAAATGCACGCCGATCAGCTCGGCCACCATCGGGCACACATCGCGGAATACCTTGCGGCCTTCCTGTACGAAAAGCTTGTCCGGAGCGCCGACGCCCTCTTCCGCCGTGCGGTTGAGGAAGCCAAAATTGTTGCGGATGTTATTCGAGAACTTGGTCAGCAGCTTGGTGCTCACCACATCGAACTGATGCTCGGAAGTCGCCAGGTCGGCGCGCTCCAGCACCACGGCAGTGGCCGCGTCACCAAAGATGAAGTGGCTGTCACGGTCGCGAAAATTCAGGTGGCCGGTGCAGACTTCCGGGTTGACCATCAAAATCGCCCGCGCCTGGCCCAGTTGGATGCTGTTAGCGGCGTTCTGGATGCCGAAGGTGGCCGAGGAACACGCCACGTTCATGTCAAAACCAAAACCTTGGATACCCAAGGCTTCCTGGACTTCAATGGCGATGGCCGGGTAGGCACGTTGCAGGTTGGAGCAGGCGACAATCACGCCGTCGATGTCGGCGGCGGTCTTGCCGGCGCGTTGCAGGGCCTGTTCGGCAGCACCGGCGGCCATCTGGCAGAGCACCGACCACTCGTCGTTGCTGCGCTCGGGCAGGCGTGGAGCCATACGCTGCGGGTCGAGAATGCCGTCCTTGTCCATCACGAAACGGCTCTTGATACCCGAGGCTTTTTCGATGAAGGCTGCACTGGATTCGGTCAGCGGCTGCACGTCACCGCGCTCGATGGCGGCGGCGTTGTCGCTGTTGAACTGATGCACGTAGGCATTGAAAGACTGCACCAGCTCTTCGTTGGAGATGCTGTTGGCCGGGGTGTACAGGCCAGTGCCGCTGATGACGACGTTATGCACGGTCGTTCCTCTAAATCTGTCAGGCAGAAGATATTGGTACCGTCGTACCAAACTATAGGTAGTTCGATCCCGCCCAGCGGACATCAAACTGGCATCGCTTTATTCCATCGCGTCGCAGCCCTTCACGACGATCCCGGCATTTATAGGCGCGAAGTTTGCCACAAACCCTGGGATTTGGCGCCATATGCCAGATAAACACCCTGGTCAGAGGCTTACACACAACCCTGTGGTGAGCGAGCTTGCTCGCGCTGGGGCGCGAAGCGGCCCCATTCCAAACCCCTGTGGTGTTTCAGCAATATCTTGATTGCCTGTACGAGGGGCCGCTTCGCGCCCCAGCACGGGGCAAGCCCGCTCACCACAACAAGCCCGCTCACCGCACCGCAGAGGATCTACGGGGGTCAAGCTTCGACCAAACTCCATTGCTTGCTCAAGCGCTTGTCGGAAATCGGCACTTTGGTGCCCAGTTGTTGGCCGAACAACGACACGCGATATTCCTCCAACCACCAGCGATAGAGCTCCAGCTGAGGGTCGCGCTTGCCTTCCTGGGCATGTTTTTTCAGGCGGTTTTCGTACTGCGTCCACAAACCGGCCAGTTCGCCGCTCCACACCCGATCCTTTTGCACCTGGCTTGGCAGTTTCTCCAGGCGCAACTCGATGGCCTTGAGGTAACGCGGCAATTCCTTGAACCACTGAGCCGGGGTTTCCCGCACAAAACCCGGGTACACCAAGTGGCTCAGCTGCTGCTTGATGTCGTTCAGGGCCACGGCCTGTGCCAGGTCGATCTTGCCTTTGAAACGTTTTTGCAGGCTGTGCCACAGTTTCAGCACGTCCAGGGTCAGGCGCGCCAGGCGTTCGGCGTGTTCGGTCCAACTGCCACGCTTGCGCTCAGCCAAGGCGGCCAGGCCAGCACCATCGCGCGGCAGGCTGGCTTCGCCTTCGAGTACGCAGGTGTCGAGGCTGGCCAGCAAGATGTCTTCCACTAGCGCATCGATGCGCCCCAACTCGCGGTACATCAGGCCCAGCTCGGTCAAACCCGGCAATTTGCCACGCAGGAATTTCGCCGGTTCCGCCAGTTGTTGCATCAGCAGGCGCTGCAACGCCCGGCGATGCTGGAACTCCGCCTCGGCAGCCGTGGAGAAGCGCCCTTCCTTGACCGTGCCGTTTTCTTCCACCAGCGCCGGATACACCGTCATCGACAGCCCGGCGATCTTCTGTTGAGTCTTTTCCGCCACCGCCGCAAACACCTTGGCTTCCACCGGCTGTTGGCTTTTCGCGGTTTGCGGCACGGCCAGCGCGGCCTGGCTGGCCTCGGCAAAGCGTGCGGTCAGTTCGGCCAGGTCGCGGCCTTCGCCGAGGAACTTGCCCTGACCGTCGACCACTTCCAGGTTCATCTTCAAGTGGCTTTCCACCTGCTGCGCGGCTTCGGCCCAGGCTTCATCGCTGACCCGCGCACCGGTCATACGCAATAACTCACGGCCCAACGCCTGGGGCAACGAGCCCTGGCCGAACTCGATACGTTGCAGCGCAGCCTTGACGAAGTCCGGCACCGGCACGAAGTTCTTGCGCAGCGCTTTGGGCAGGTTACGCACCAAGGCAATGCACTTGGCTTCGATCACCCCCGGCACCAGCCATTCCAGGCGCTCCGGCGGCAACGCAGGCAAAAGTGGCGCCGGCACGCGCAGGGTCACGCCGTCGCGTGGGTGATTGGGTTCGAAGTGGTAACTCAACGCCAGTTCCAGATCGCCCAGGTGCAGGGTGTCCGGATAATGCGCGGCGGTGACTTCACTGGCCTCACGGGCCAGTACGTCCTCTTCGCGCATAATCAGCAGCTGCGGGTCTTTCTGGCTGTTGATCTTGTACCAGCTGTCGAAGGTCGCGGTTTGGTGGATCTCCGCTGGCAACCGCGCGTCGTAGAAGGCGAACAGGGTTTCCTCGTCCGCCAGGATGTCGCGACGGCGCGCCTTGGCTTCCAGTTCGTCGAGTTGCTCCAGCAGTTGCTGGTTGGCCGTGAGGCACTTGGCCCGCGACTGGATCTCGCCACGCACCAGACCTTCGCGGATAAACAACTCGCGAGACACCACCGGGTCAATCGGCCCGTAATGCACCGGCCGACGCCCGACCACAATCAACCCGAACAGGGTGATCTGCTCAAAGGCCACCACCTGGCCGCGCTTCTTCTCCCAATGGGGTTCGAAGTGGTTTTTCTTGATCAAGTGCCCGGCCAGCGGCTCGATCCAGTCGGCGTCGATCTTGGCGACCATGCGCGCATACAGCTTGGTGGTTTCCACCAGCTCGGCGGTCATCAGCCATTGCGGACGCTTCTTGCCGATGCCCGAGGACGGGTGAATCCAGAAGCGCCGCTGACGCGCACCGAGGTAATCGCCGTCTTCGGTTTTCTGGCCGATCTGGCTGAGCAGGCCGGAGAGCACCGCCTTGTGCAGTTTCGGGAAATCCGCCGGCTCTTTATTGACGGTCAGCTGCATGTCGCGGCAGATCAGGCTCAACTGGCGATGGGAGTCGCGCCACTCGCGCAAACGCAGGTAGTTGAGGAAGTTCTTGCGGCACCAGTTGCGCAGCGGGCTGGCGGTCAGTTCCTGGCGCTGCTCTTCAAAACCGCGCCACAGATTGACCAACCCGGCGAAGTCCGAATCCGGATCTTTCCATTGCGCGTGAGCCTGGTCGGCCGCCTGTTGACGCTCCGGCGGACGCTCGCGCGGGTCCTGGATCGACATGGCACTGGCGACGATCAGTACTTCCTGCAAGCTGCCGAGCTTGGCGGCTTCCAGCAGCATGCGGCCCATGCGCGGGTCCACCGGCAGGCGCGCCAACTGACGGCCCAATGGCGTGAGCTGACTGTTGCGGTCCACCGCCGACAGCTCTTGCAGCAAGTTGAAACCGTCGCTGATGGCCTTGCCGTCCGGCGGCTCGATAAACGGGAAATCGGTGATCTCGCCGAGGCGCAGGTGCAGCATCTGCAGGATCACAGCCGCGAGGTTGGTGCGTAGGATCTCCGGGTCGGTAAATTCCGGACGCCCGATAAAATCTTCTTCGCTGTACAAACGCACGCAAATGCCGGGCTCGACCCGACCGCAGCGGCCTTTACGCTGGTTGGCGCTGGCCTGGGAAATCGCCTCGATCGGCAGGCGCTGCACCTTGGCGCGGTAGCTGTAGCGGCTGATGCGCGCGGTGCCGCTGTCAATCACATAACGAATGCCCGGCACAGTCAGCGAGGTTTCCGCGACGTTGGTCGCCAGCACCACGCGCCGGCCCGGATGGGACTGGAAAATGCGCTGCTGTTCGGCCGGCGACAGGCGCGCATACAGCGGCAGGATCTCGGTGTGCTTGAGCTGGGCCTTGCGCAGCATGTCCGCGGCGTCGCGGATCTCGCGCTCGCCCGGCAGGAAGACCAGCACATCGCCAGGGCTGCGGCGCTCGCTGCGCTCGTAGGCGGCGATTTCATCGAGGGTGGCGAGTATCGCCTGGTCTACGGTCAAGTCATCCTCGACGCGGTTGCCCTCCTCGTCCTGCTCCAGGGTCAACGGGCGATACCAGGTGTCCACCGGGAAAGTACGGCCCGACACTTCGACAATCGGCGCGTCGTCGAAATGCTTGGAAAAACGCTCCAGGTCGATGGTTGCCGAGGTGATGATGACTTTCAGGTCCGGACGACGCGGCAGCAAGGTCTTCAGGTAGCCCAGCAGGAAGTCGATGTTCAGGCTGCGTTCGTGGGCTTCGTCGACGATGATCGTGTCGTAGCGTTCCAGGTAGCGATCGTTCTGGGTTTCCGCCAGCAGGATGCCGTCGGTCATCAGCTTGATCAGGGTGTTGGAATCGCTCTGGTCTTCAAAACGTACCTGATAGCCGACCAACGCGCCCAACGGTGTGGCCAACTCCTCGGCCACCCGACTGGCAACGCTGCGTGCTGCAATTCGCCGTGGCTGGGTGTGACCGATCAGACCGAACTGGCCTCGACCGATTTCCAGGCAGATCTTCGGCAACTGGGTGGTCTTACCCGAGCCGGTCTCACCGGCAATGATCAGCACCTGGTGCTTGTTCAGCGCGGCTTTGATCTCATCACGCTTGGCCGCAATCGGCAGGCTGTCGTCGTAGCGGATCACCGGCAGGCTGGCACGCCGCGCCGTGACCTGGGCGCAAGACGCCTGCATGCGCGCGACCCACTGCGCCAGCTTTTCCTCGTCGGGTTTCTTGCGCAGCTCAAGCAACTGCCGCCGCAAGCGGTGGCGGTCGGCGAGCATGGCGTGATCGAGGGTCTTGAGCAGTTGGTCGATAGTGGGCGCTTGGTCGGTCATCAGGGTGGCAAAGGTCTTCTGGGTGAGGCAGGGCGCGCCTGCATAACGGTGGACGGAAAAAACGAGGGGCGATTGTCGCAGATTTCTACATTTCTGGAGATGTTCAGTCAGTGACTGGCCGCGTCGCGCCTGCGAATGAACATATTTCTTACGAGAGAAAGTCGCTCATCCGACCATCTCACCATGCAAATCCGATGGTTTGAGTGACGTACGCAGGGTCAAATCAACCTGCCAGAAGCCATTGGCAGATCGCTGTATCGTTCATGAAACCGGAGCTTTTATGCCTATCGATTCGACAAACAGCCAACCTTATCTACCCAGCTACTCTGTATCCATGCAGGCCCAACCGCGCTCGGCAGCGTCGGAACCACCGCCCAAATATGAGTTCCCGCCCGCCTACACCGAAAAGCCGTCGTCCAACGCAGCCCCGCAGAGCGCGTCGACACCGCCCACCAATTTGACGGCCAATCGAATCTCGAACTTCCACACGTCCAGTCAGGCAGTACGCGGCATGAATTTCATGAGCGGCCTGTGACGCAATAGTAGTGGAACCACTCGGCACATTAGAAACAACAGCCCCCCCCAAGCTCATCGCACGAGGTTTGTATGCCCATCAACTCCAACAACCACGCGTACAGCGGCAATACCCACAGTTATGCCGACAAATATCAGTCTATCGCACCTGAAAACAACGCATCCCAAGGCTCCTGGCTTAAACCCTCCGGGAGCCAGTCATCCGCGCCACTGCTCGATCAACAACCCACTTCAGCACTGAGCCCAAACAGACAAAAGAAACTCGAAGCGCTCAAAAAAAACAAAGACAAGCTGGAAAACCTGCCCGCCACGTTCCCGACACCCGCGCTTCCCGCGTCAAGTTTTCAACCTGCTATCAATCTGACGCAAAAACGCATCGATCAACTTTCGAACCCGCCAAAAACCAGCAACCCGATCACAAAGTTCAATAACGCCCGCGAAGTCAAACAAACCGATAACGCGCTTAACAAAGAAATGGCATCCCTATACAAACAGGCTCGCGACGTGCAAACCAACGGTACCAATCCCACCGATAAGAACCGAGCGTCCAACGTTACGGATGAGCTGACGGTGATGGGTCGAGACCAATCCTGGCTGAAGGATGTCCGCAAGGAAAACCGTAAAGGAAACAGCTGACGCTACCAAGGCTGCCTGGCCTGAGCGGCGCTTTAAGGTTTAGTTAAAAGCTTTTACTGGTTCTCCTCCCACCGACGCCGGTAAGGAAACACATCAATCACCTTACCGGCGCGAATCGCCTCCTGCAGCCCTTTCCAGTAATCGGCGTTGTACAACTCGCCATGCAGCTCATCGAACAACTTGCGTTGGCCAGCATCCGCAAACAGGAACGGCGGGAATTCCTCAGGGAATACATCCAGCGGGCCAATGGAGTACCAGGGCTCGGAAGCCATTTCATCTTCTGGGGTACGCGGCGCGGGGATGTGGCGGAAGTTGGCCTCGGTGAGAAAGCAGATCTCATCGTAGTCGTAGAACACCACGCGGCCATGGCGAGTGACACCGAAGTTTTTCAGCAGCATGTCGCCGGGAAAGATGTTGGCCGCCGCCAGTTGTTTGATCGCCAGGCCATAGTCTTCCAAGGCTTCACGCACCTGGGCGGGGTTGGCGTTGTCGAGGTAGAGGTTGAGCGGGGTCATGCGCCGTTCGGTCCAGCAGTGGCGGATCAACACCGTGTCGCCTTCGACTTCGACGGTGCCAGCGGCCACTTCCAGCAATTCGGCCAGGCATTCGGGCTCGAATTTGCTCAAGGGGAAACGGAAGTCGGCGAACTCCTGGGTATCGGCCATGCGCCCGACCCGGTCGACGCTTTTGACCAGCCGGTACTTCTCGATCACGGTGGCGCGGTTGACGTTTTTCGACGGTGAAAAGCGGTCCTTGATGATCTTGAACACCGTGTTGAAGCCCGGCAGCGTGAACACGCTCATGACCATGCCACGCACGCCGGGGGCCATGATGAATTGATCGTCGGTGGTCGCCAGGTGGTTGATCAAGGCGCGGTAGAACTCTGACTTGCCGTGCTTGTAGAAACCGATGGAGGTATACAGCTCAGCGATGTGCTTGCCCGGCAGAATGCGCTTGAGAAAGCCGATGAATTCCGCCGGCACCGGCACATCCACCATGAAGTAGGAACGGGTAAACGAGAAGATGATCGACACGTCGGCTTCGTCGGTGATCAGCGCGTCGATCTGGATGCCCTGCCCTTCACGGTGCAGCAGTGGGATCACCAGTGGCCATTGTTCGTCGCGAGTGTAGATACGCCCTACAAGGTAGGCGCCTTTATTGCGGTAGAGCACCGAGGAAAACAGCTCGACCTTGAGGTCCGGGTCCTTGCACACCCAGTCCGGCAGGTTTTCCCGCATTTGGGTCTCAAGGCGGCGCAGGTCGCCGGCCAGGTCGGCGTAAGGCTCGCTGAAACGGTAGTCGGCAAAGATCTGCGCGAGCATTTCCGGGATTTTCCCGGCAGGCGTGTAGGTACGCGTCTGCGCGGCCCGTGCCCGGCGCAGGCTGGGCCGGGTGGTGTGGATGAACATGCAGCCGTCGCTGATCAGGTCGTGGCTGAACAGACCGCAGAAGATCGAGTTGTACCAGGTCTCGGACAGCTCATCGTCGAAACGCAGGTCGATCAGGCCGATGTAGGCGCTTTTCACCACGGGCCACTGGTCAACATCGAGTAATGCGCCGTCATCAAAGCTGCTGCGCAAACGCGCAATCACTTCGCTGACCTTTTCTTCATAGAGGTTGATCCGCGCCGCCGACGCCGCCTGCCCCTGCTGCCACTGGGCCTTTTCAAAACGCTCGCGGGCGCCATCGGTGATCTGGCGAAAGTGCTCACGGTAATCGTCGAAGCCATCGAGGATCATCCGGGCGACAGCGAGGGCGAGGGCGGATTGGGACATGCGGGAAACCTCTGCGGGCATCTGGAAGCCCTGAGCTTAGCCAGTGTACGAGAACAGGAGAAGGGTCATTTCTTGCGCTGCCTTGTACAACTTCGTTCATTTCGTACATTTATTTTCAATTTTTTTAATTCGACCATCCGGTCAATAAACGCACCCAAAAGTCGCACTGCGCTTTTCCCGCACGCCTGCAACGGCGGGGCTTGGCTGTCCAATGCCGAAAAACCTTGCTCAACGCTGGGCGCGATCTCCGCTCGGCGCTTTGGATCCAACTAAGGGAAACCCTGATTACCAGGGTGATGGCACTTTGATATATAGCGCGCCCTCTCCCACCCTAACAAGGTCCAAAGACCGATCCGGGAACAGGTTCTAATCGCCCAAGGAGCATTGAGATGTCATTGAGGAACATGAGGATCGGTCTGCGTGCCAGTCTGAGTTTTGGGGTTTTGGCCAGCTTGCTGGTGATCGTCGGGATGTTTGGGCTGGGCCAGATGGCCAAGTTGCGGCAGAGCGCACTGGTTATCGAAGAATCGTGGATGCCGAGCATCGAGAACATCCACGACAGCGCGGCCTTCGTGGCCAGTATCCGTCTGGAGGCGTTGCGCCTGGCAACCACCGACGAATCGCGAATCCGTGACAACAGCAAAGCCTTGATCACCCGCCAGCGCACCGAGCTGCAAACCTTGCTCGATCATCACAAAACCCTGCTCAGCGGCGATGAAGAACGCGAAATGCTCAAGCAGCTCGAAGGTAACGTGAATGCCTACCTGACCCTCGTCGCGCAGATCGTTGCCCTGGTGGACAAGGACCAGCAACAGGACGCCATCGATCTGCTCAACAGCCGCCTGGCGCCACAGGGCGTGATCCTCAACAAAAGCCTGGAGGACATGATCACCTTCAACCAGAGCGGTGTGGAGACCGCCGTGGACTCCGCCGCGCAGACTTATTCCAGCGCACAGTGGATCGTCGGTTCGATCATCGTGTTCGCGCTGATCGCCACCTTGCTGCTGGCCTGGCTGCTGACCCGCAGCATCACCGCCCCGCTCGGCCAGGCCCTGATCGTGGCCCGCACCATTGCCGGCGGCGACTTGAGCCAGCCGATCGCCGTCAGCGGCAAGGACGAACCGGCTCAATTGCTCACGGCCCTGGCCACCATGCAGGCGCAGTTGCAAGGCACTATCCGTGGCATCAGCGAGTCGGCGCAGCAGCTGGCTTCTGCGGCCGAAGAGATGAGTTCGGTGATGGAACAAAGCACCCGAGGGCTGCAAGCGCAGAACGACGAGATCGAACAGGCCGCCACCGCCGTGACCGAAATGAGCGCGGCCGTGGACGAAGTGGCGGGCAATGCGGTGTCCAGCGCCGAGGCGTCCCAGGCCTCCGACGAGGACAGCAAGCACGGCCACTACCAGATCAGCGAAACCATCAGCTCGATCCAGAACCTGGTGGACGAAGTGCTCGGCGCTTCAAACAAAGCCGAAGGCCTGGCGGTACAGGCCCAGGACATCAGCAAGGTGCTGGAAGTGATCCGAGGCATCGCCGGGCAGACCAACCTGCTGGCACTCAACGCCGCCATTGAAGCGGCCCGCGCGGGCGAGGCCGGGCGTGGTTTTGCCGTTGTCGCCGATGAAGTGCGCTCCCTGGCGCAACGCACCCAGGATTCCACCGAAGAAATCGAGCAGATGATCACTGGTATCCAGCAAGGCACCCAGGACACCGTCGAAGCCCTGAACAGCAGCGCCGAACACGCCGGCCAGACCCTGCAACGCGCCAACAGCGCCGGCAGCGCCCTGGAAAAAATCACCGCAGCCATCTCGCAGATCAGCCAGCGCAACCTGGTGATCGCCAGCGCCGCCGAACAGCAGGCGCTGGTGGCACGCGATGTGGACCGCAGCCTGGTGAACATCCGCGACCTGTCCACCCAGACCGCCGCCGGTGCCACCCAGACCTCGGCGGCCAGCCAGGAACTGTCGCGCCTGGCGGTGGACCTGAATGGGCTGGTGACGCGGTTTGTCCTGTAATCATTGGAAATGTCATGCAACACTCGCGGGCTTATTGAGGTAGGAGTGTTGCGTGAGACCTGTCGACAGCCTGTATTTGCTAGGGCTCGCTGCTATTTGGGGGGCGAGTTTCCTGTTCATGCGCATCATTGCGCCGGAGATCGGCACGGTGCCGACCGCGTTTTTCCGCGTGTCGATTGCCGCCGCCGGGTTGCTGGTGATTTTGTCGATGATGCGCGTGAGCTGGGATTTCCAGGGCAAGTTCAAGACCGTGTTGCTATTGGGCGTGATCAACTCCGGGATCCCGGCGACCATGTACTCGGTGGCGGCCCAGGTGTTGCCGGCGGGTTACTCGGCGATCTTCAACGCCACCACGCCGTTGATGGGTGTGTTGATCGGCGGGCTGTTTTTCAGCGAACGCCTGACGCCGTCAAAAATTGCCGGCGTGTGCCTGGGCTTGTTCGGTGTGGGTGTACTGACCCGCGCCGGGCCCGTGGCGTTTGACCTGGAATTGTTGATGGGCGCGCTGGCCTGCTTGCTGGCGACCACCTGTTATGGCTTTGCCGGGTTCCTGGCGCGACGCTGGCTGGACCAGCGCGGCGGCTTGGACAGTCGCCTGTCGGCCCTGGGCAGCATGCTCGGTGCGACTTTGTTCCTGTTGCCGTTTTTCGCCTACAGCGCAATCAGCCAACCGCCCGCGAGTTGGGGTGGGTGGAAGGTGTGGGTGTCGTTGCTGGGCTTGGGGCTGGTGTGTACGGCGTTTGCCTACATTCTTTACTTCCGCCTACTGACGTCCATTGGACCGGTGAAGTCGATGACCGTGACCTTCATGATCCCGCCGTTCGGCGTACTGTGGGGCGCGTTGCTGCTGGATGAGCCGTTGTCGATGGCGCACTTGTATGGCGGGGTGTTGATTGCGGGGGCGTTGTGGTTGGTGTTGCGACCGAAAAAACTGTGAGCGGGCTTACCACTACAATCCAACCGCGAATGTAGAGGGAGTTTCATGGGGCCCAGCAGGACGGGTGGCTATAATGCCGCGCAGATTTTCCCAAGGATTCCCCATGATCGCATTACCCTGGCTGTACCTGGCGCTACTTTCCCTCGGCTACCTGCTGGCCTTGATCTACGGGCAACTGGGGATACTGGCGGGGGTGTCCGTCGCCCTGCTGCTGATCGCCGGCTACGCCGTACGCCAGCAACGCACGCCGTGGGCACGCTACCTGGGCCACGGGTTGTTTATCGTATTGGCACTGAGCCTGGCGATGCACTGGTTGCCCGGCTTCTACAACGGACGTGGCATTGCCCCACAACATCTCACCGACGATGCCGTGCCCTTCTCGATGTTCCTGAACCAGGACAAACCGCTGATCGGGTTCTGGCTGCTCCTGGCCTGCCCGTGGATCGTGGCACGGCGCTCGCTGCGCCTGTCGATCTGCGTGACGGCGCTGGCGTTGACCCTCACCGCCATCACCGCTTTGGGCACCGCCGCCTTGCTGGGTGTCATCAGTTGGGCACCGAAATGGCCGGACCAGGCCTGGCTGTGGGTGCTTAACAACCTGTTGTTGGTGACGTTGGTCGAGGAGGCGCTGTTCCGTGGCTATGTCCAAGGTGGCTTGAGCCAGCGTTTCAAGCATTTGCCCTACGGCGACAACCTCGCGCTGCTGCTGGCCTCGCTGCTATTCGGGGTGGCGCACCTTGGCGCGGGCTGGCATTGGGTGCTGCTGGCGAGCATCGCTGGGGTGGGTTATGGCCTGGCGTATCGGTTCGGCGGTTTGGGCGCGGCAATAGCTACGCACTTTGGCTTGAACTTGATTCACTTCGGATTACTTACGTATCCAATGTTAGGTCCCACAACGTAGGACATGTACCACACAATAAAACGATAATTCGCTCAAACATTTCGCCCCTTAAAAACTCAACATCAAAGTCTTCGCCGCACTTTTAAACTTCAACTTGCAAACCCATTAGCGTACAGCTTCATATTACAATCAGGTGGGCCTGCGCCGATCAAAGCCCGCGCCGAACGTTCAAAAAAATCATGCGCCCACCGCCCTCTCCCCCGCTCGGATACGGATGGGTTGCACCCCGATTTTTTCCGCGCGGCGCTCCTCCCCAGCGCCCTGTCAACGCGTTTTTTTCGCCCTGTTACATTTTTGTTATTTCTTGTAACAATTTCGTCATTTCCGACCAGCGGCGCCCATAAATTCTTGAAAAAGTCTATTTTGAATATTTTTTCCATTATTTTTCAATGATTTACGTAAAATTATTCATTTCCGATTAGTTCCATTGAGATTCGCCCCGATACCTGCTGCCAGTACGAAAGTAAACCGTTTGATCAATTTTTTTCGCGAAGATTTATCGGATCCAAAGTGGTACGGTGCCTGCGGCTTAAGGTATGACTACGCGCCTCTCAGAAGGATTGTCGCGACATGCCTGAGCGAATTTTCGGAGTCACATAGGCCACGGATCGCGCTAAATGGAACTGTTTTCTTTTTCAATATCCCCCTTCCTTTAGAAGCTTCGCACCCCGTTGCGAAGTTCGGTCTTTCTGTTTTTTAATATTGGGACAGTTAGTTAATTTACACCCAAGCGGCGTATTTAAATTATCAAACACCAATCGATGCTTCGGTAATAAAGTGATTAAAAACCCCATTAAAACCCTGTCAATTTTTGGCACACGCCCCGAAGCCATCAAGATGGCGCCTCTGGTCATCGAGCTGAAAAACGACGATCGATTTGAATCGAGGGTTTGCGTTACCGCGCAACATCGGGAAATGCTCGACCAAGTCCTTGATCTGTTTGACCTGACCCCCGACTACGACCTCAACATAATGAAGGCGGGCCAAGGCCTGACAGGCGTGACAACGGCCATCCTGCAGGGGCTCAAGCCCGTGCTCGAGGACTTCAAGCCAGATGTCATCCTGGTCCACGGCGACACCGCAACCACCTTCTCCGCAAGCCTGGCCGCCTATTACCAGCAAATTCCCATCGCCCATGTCGAAGCGGGTTTGCGCACCAACAACTTGTATTCACCGTGGCCTGAAGAAGGCAATCGGCGCCTGACCGGCAGCCTCGCGACCTTGCATTTCGCGCCGACCCAGAACTCTCGACAAAACCTGCTCAATGAAGGGGTCGACGAGGGCGCCATCCACGTCACGGGAAACACCGTGATCGATGCCTTGCTTAAAACCGTGCAGAAACTCGACGACCCCGCCACCCGCGTGCGCGCCCAGTTCGACGAGCAGTTCTCGTTTTTGCCCAAAGAGAATCGCCTGGTCCTGATCACCGGCCACCGTCGGGAAAATTTCGGTGATGGCTTCGAGCGCATCTGTCAGGCCTTGGCCAACGCGGCACGCGAGTATCCCTTGGTGGAGTTCGTTTATCCGGTGCATTTGAATCCCAATGTACGCGAACCCGTACAACGCCTGCTGGCGGGTATCAGCAACGTGCATCTGATCGAACCGCAAGACTACCTGCCGTTTGTCTACCTCATGACTCGCTCCTACCTGATCCTCACTGACTCCGGCGGCATACAGGAAGAAGCACCCGCGCTGGGCAAGCCCGTGCTGGTGATGCGTGACACCACCGAACGCCCTGAAGCCGTGGACGCCGGGACGGTGAAACTGGTGGGCACGGACGTGGAATCGATCACCCACAACTTGAGCGTTCTGCTCAGTGACAACGCGGCCTATCAAGCCATGAGCTTTGCCCACAACCCCTATGGCTCGGGCGAAGCATGCGCATTGATCCGGGAAGCGTTGATGACATTGCACGTTGAAAAAAATCGGGGCGCGCCATGAATTTTCCAAGAGTATCGGTCATCGGCCTGGGTTACATCGGCCTGCCCACAGCAGCCATCTTTGCCTCTCGCAAAAAGCAAGTCATCGGTGTCGACGTCAACCAGCACGCTGTAGACATCATCAACCGCGGCGAAATACATATCGTCGAGCCCGACCTGGATATGCTGGTGCACGCCGCCGTTACCGAAGGGTACCTGCGTGCGACCACCACACCCGAGCCGGCCGATGCATTCCTGATCGCCGTACCCACGCCGTTCAAGGAAAACCACCAACCGGATCTCAGCTACATCCAGGCAGCCAGCCAAGCCATCGCCGCAGTCTTGAAAAAGAACGACCTGGTGATCCTGGAATCGACCTCTCCCGTCGGTGCGACAGAACAAATGGCCGCGTGGCTTGCCGAAGCGCGTCCGGACCTGACCTTCCCCGCCACCCATGGGGAACAATCCGACATCCGTATTGCCCACTGCCCGGAGCGGGTATTGCCGGGGCACGTGCTGCGCGAACTGGTCGATAACGACCGGATCATCGGCGGCATGACGCCTGCCTGCTCGTCCGCCGCCGTACGCCTGTACGAAGCGTTTGTCGAAGGCGAATGCATCATCACCGACACCCGCACAGCCGAGATGTGCAAGCTCACCGAAAACAGCTTTCGCGATGTGAACATCGCGTTTGCCAATGAGCTTTCGATGATTTGCGCCGAACTCGAGATCAACCCTTGGGAGTTGATTCGCCTGGCCAATCATCACCCCAGGGTCAACATCCTTCAACCTGGCCCCGGCGTGGGCGGGCACTGCATTGCGGTCGACCCCTGGTTCATCGTGAGCAAGACGCCAGACCTGGCCAACCTGATCCGCTGCGCCCGCGAGGTGAATGATCGCAAGCCGCTGTGGGTCATCGGGCAAGTCAAGACGGCCTTGGCGGAGTTTCTGCTCAAGCATCGCGACATGTCGGCACGCCAGGTACGTATCGCCTGCTACGGCCTTGCCTTCAAACCCGATATCGATGACTTGCGCGAAAGCCCGTCGCTGAGTATCGCCCAAGTGTTGGGTGAAGAACTGGGCGTTGAATTGATGTTGGTCGAGCCGAACATCGAAGCGTTGCCCGCCTCGCTTGCCGGCCACCAACTGGTGGACACCGCGTATGCGCTGGACAGCGCTCACATCCACGTTTTGCTGGTCAAGCACCGAGAGTTCAAATCCATGGGCGATTTGCGCAACGAGGCGATCGTGATCGACGCCGCCGGCGTGTTCGCGGCCTGATAAGGATATTGAAGATGAATAGCGTCCAACTCCCCACGCCAGCGGAAGCGCCTGCGCCCCTGGCAGACATTCATGATCGCGTAATGGAGGCGTATTACGGGAAGTTGGGCGAACACTTCATGCGTGAAACCCAGGCACGTATTCACTGGATTTGCGCCCAGGTCTGCGGGAGTAAAGTACTGGATGTGGGCTGCTCCCAGGGTATCGTCCCGCTGCTGCTTGCCCGTGAGGGTTGCAATGTCACCGGCGTCGACACCAGCCCCCAGGCCATTGAGGAAGCCAGGCACTACCTGGCCAACGAACCCATCCACGTGCAGGAAAAAGTCTGCTACGTGAATGCCGACTTCTTGACGCTGAACACTCAGGACACCGAGCCGGACACTATTGTGATCAGCGAAGTGCTCGAGCACCTGGTGCGTCCGGAATTGTTTGTGGAGAAAGCCGCCTCCCTGCTCAAACCGGATGGCTGCCTGATTATCACTGTGCCGTTCGGCGTCAATGATTTCATCGACCACAAGCACACGTTCTACTTGCTTGAGCCCTTGCGCCTGCTCAGCAAGCATCTGCACATCACTCAGGTAAAGGTGCTGGGCAAATGGCTTGGCGTAGTGGCCGTCAAACCAAAAGACGCAACCACACCGGCCCCTCTGGACATGGGCATCGAACAGGTGGCCAACCTCGAAAAAGCGTTCGAAGCCATCGAACGCAACCTGCAAAACAGTTTGACCCACACCAGTAAACAGCTGGCAGAGGCGAACACGAAATATCGAGCCGCCACCGAACAGATTGCCCAACTCAAGCCCGAAGCGGCGAAGGCCAAGGCGCTGCAGCAGACCGTCAGCGACCAGCGATCCGAGCTGGCCAAACTGGCGGAGCTCACGTCAAGCCTGGACGAATCCAATAAAAAGCACCAGGTGGCCATCGAGCACAACCAGCAACTCAAGACACGCTTGAGCGAGCTGGAAGCAATGAAGCTAGATCAGCACGCGCAGTACCAGTGCGAACTGGACGAACTGCACAGCCGGCATGCTGACGCGCAGGCCCGATTGAACGTGCTGAACGATGAGCTCCAAACGCTCAACGAGCAGAACCTGCGCCTGCAGGAACACGTCACGGAGGAACGGACAAGCCGTCACCTGGCACAAACCGAACGGCTGAATGCCGTTCACCAAGCCGAAGAGCAGCGCCATGCACAGGAATCGCTCCAATCGAACCTGGAAAAAGACATCGACACGCTGCTGCTGCAAATCGACGGGCTTCATGTCCAGTATGAGCAACAAATCCTTGAACTCAATCAGGCACTCAAGGCTTGCCGTACACAGATCGTGGAACTGACAGACGCACTTGATCAGGAGCGAACCTCTCGCCCGCTGCTGGAAAGTGATCTGCAGCGCAAGGCCGAACATCTGGATGAACGCGAACAGACCTTGAGCCTGGTACAGCGTGAGCTGGCCTCGTGCAAAAGCTGGCTGGAAGAGGCCAACAAAAAATACCGAGAGGCGACGGATGCCCAGATTCCGCGACTGAACGCCGAGCTGAATACGCTGCGCGAACAAAGCGACGCCCAACAGCGTCAGATCGAAGCGCTGAATGACGACCTGCGCAACTCAGAAGCCAAGCGTCACCAGGCGGAACAGCGCCTGATCAAGACACGTTCGAGTCTTACCTACCAATTGGGCTACCAATTGAAGTCGAGCGCCGGTTCATTGGGTGGCATGGTGCGTCTGCCGGCCAATCTGCTCAACCTGTATCGTCAAGCGGCCAAGACCCGCAAGAACAGCCATGCCTCGGGCAACACCGTTGAAACACCGGTTGCAGCACTGCTGCCCCCCCCTACCGAGCCGGTGTCGCTGCCCTCTTTGCTGGACGATATCAGCCATGCGCGCAGCAGCCTGCTCAACGATGCAACAGGCACGGCAAGCCCCTTGAAAGTCGCCTGTGTGATGGACGAATTCACCTTCGGCTCGTACCGCAATGAGTGCAACCTGCTGCCCCTGACACCGCACAACTGGCAAGTAGAGCTTGAAGCGTTCCAGCCAGAGCTGCTCTTTATCGAATCGGCATGGCGCGGCAAGGACGATTTGTGGGGCAGCAAGATCGGGCACAACAGCCATGAGCTGCAAGACATCCTCAAATGGTGCGGCGAGCACAAGGTTCCAACGGTTTTCTGGAACAAGGAAGACCCGGTCCACTTCGAGACCTTCCTCTCCACTGCCAAACAGTTCGACTTCGTGTTCACCACCGATATCGACTGTATCCACCGCTACAAAGGTGCGCTGGGTCATGAGCGCGTATACCTGCTGCCCTTCGCTTGTCAGCCGGCCGTGCATAACCCGGTGGAACTGTATGAACGCAAAGACGCGTTCTGCTTCGCAGGCGCCTACTACGCGCGCTATCCCGAGCGTACCCGCGACCTCGCCAGCTTTGTCGGCGAATTGCCGCGCCTGCGTCCACTGGACATCTTTGACCGCAACTTCGGCAAGGACGACAAGAACTACCAGTTTCCCCCGCAATACCAGCCCTACATTGTCGGTACCCTGAGTTTTGACCAGATCGACCTGGCCTACAAAGGCTACCGCTATGCAATCAACCTCAACTCGATCAAACAGTCGCAGTCGATGTTCGCCCGTCGCGTGTTTGAACTGCTGGGCTCCAACACCATCACCGTCAGCAACTTTTCCCGAGGCGTGCGCCTGCTCTTTGGGGATTTGGTCATCACCACAGACAATGGCCCGGAAATGCTGCGCCGGCTGAGCCTGCATACCACGGATGAGCGATACAGCGACAAATTGCGCCTGGCTGCCCTGCGCAAGGTCATGCAAGAGCACACCTACGCGCATCGACTGAACTACGTGATCAGCAAGGTAACCGGCGAGCCACAAGCAAACCTATTGCCTCGTGTGTGCATCGTCGCGAAGGCGGAGAACGCCACGCAGCTTGCGGCGTTGAACCAGCACGTCATGCGTCAGCGCCACCCTGATTTCCTGATGCACGTAGTGGTGGATGAAGACCTTTGGTGCGCGTTACCTGCCTGTGATCCGCGCGTGCAACTGCTGACGCCGGCACAGGTCGCGTCTACCCCACTGAAAACCCTGGCGGGCGATGCGGCTTGGCTGGGAACGATGGTTGCCGACGATTATTACGGCCCCAACTACCTGCTCGATCTGGTCTTGGCGACACGCTACAGCCAGGCGCGGGTGCTGGGTAAAACCACGTACTTTGTCCAGGATGCCAACGGTATCCAATTGGTCAACCCAGGCCAGGCATACCACTGCCCTGAGACGCTGGCCGTACGAACTGCACTGATCCACATCGACTTAATTGGCGACCAGAGCGTCAACACCTGGCTGAAAAACGCACCCGAGTTGCACTATCCCCACGCGCAATGCCTGGCCATCGATGCCTTCAACTACTGCAGGCACGCAGGCGGCACGGATGTTTCGGCCGTGGTAGACGACCTTGAACTGGACACCGGCATCAGCATTCATGAGCTTCAACGTCGCGCCGAAGCCATCGCCCCCCTGCAGAACAGCCATACCTCGCCAGAAATCTGCGGCAGCCAACTGGCAGCCTTGTTTGAGCCAATGCGCAGCAAGCACCTCAAGGAAACGGTTGAGGGCCGCGAATGGCAAATCGAGTCCACCCTTGAAGATGGCAAGCATGAGTACCACTACGCCAAGCAGGAACTGACCGTCGATGTGCTCGGTGGCGGGAACAAGGTCAAGCTCTACCTCGACGCGACACCAGGGCTGAATATCCAATGGGTGGTGCTGTTCCTCGATGCGCAGAAGCAGCGCATCAGCCATGTGATGCAACATGCCAACCGCAACCACACCTTCGACGTCCCGCCCGAAGCGGCCTTCGTCCGCCTGGGCGTGCGCGTCTACGCCAACGGCAGCGCACATATCAAGGCGCTGGTGCTGGGCCATCGTGATCTGCAGCCATCAGACATGCTGGGCAAAGCCGAGCACTTACTGATCACCAACCATTACCCGGCCTACGACGATCTGTACCGCAACGGTTTCGTCCATACGCGTGTCACGGCCTATAAAGAACAAGGCATCAACGTCGACGTGTTCCGCCTGCGCAACAACGAGTCGGTGAGCTACCACGAGTTCGAAAACGTGGATGTTGTCACCGGTTCTCAGGCAACACTGACGAAGATGCTCGAGTCCGGCGCCTATCGGTCAGTACTCGTGCATTTCCTCGACCCCGCCATGTGGGAAGTGCTGCGCAAGCACCTGGACCACATCAACCTCACCGTATGGGTCCACGGCGCTGAAATCCAACCCTGGTGGCGCCGCGAATACAACTACAACACGCAAGAGCAACTGGCACTGGGCAAACTCGACAGCGAAAAACGCATGGCCTTCTGGCGTGAGTTGCTGCAGCCAATGCCGGCCAATCTGAAGCTGGTGTTTGTATCGCGCTATTTCGCCGAAGAAGTGATGGAAGACCTTGGCTTTCGCTTGCCAGAAAGCCAATACGAGATCATTCACAACCCGATCAATACCGAGCTGTTTTCCTACGAGGAAAAGCCGGTTGAGCAGCGCAAGAAGATTTTATCGATTCGGCCGTATGCGTCACGCACCTATGCCAATGACTTGAGTGTCAAAGCGATTCAATTGTTGGCGCAGAAGCCATGGTTCAGTGAGCTGCAGATACTCATGGTGGGCGACGGTCCGCTATTTGATGAAACCCTTGCGCCCTTGCGCCAGTATCCCAATGTCCAGATTCAAAGAGGCTATCTGCCCCAGGCTCATATCGCCAGACTTCACAAAGAGTTCGGGGTATTCCTGTGTCCAAGTCGGATGGATACCCAGGGTGTGTCGCGTGATGAAGCAATGGCGTCGGGGTTGGTACCCGTGACCAATGCCGTGGGTGCAATAGCGGAATTTGTCGACTCGGACTGCGGGTATTTATGTGATCCTGAATCATTCAGTGGGTTAAGCGATGCCATGGAAGCGCTGTTTCTCAACCCCATGCTCTTCGCCCAAAAGTCCGCACACGCCAGGCGGCGTGTCGTAGGGCAGAGCGAGAAAACACATATCTGCTCCGCTGAACTCACTCTGATCGGTAAAATGAGTCATCCATGAACACGCCATTCAAGCACTATTTTTTTACCAACTTCGGTATCGGCATCAAAGACGAACTATGGCTGATGTACCGCATGGAAATACTTTTGAATACAGTATTTCCATCGTTGGCGAATCAAAGTAACACCGATTTCGAATGGGTTATTTTTGCCGACACGCAATTACCCATCGTTCACTTGCACCGTCTACAGCAGGCCATCATCAAGACACAGCTGAATGCAAAAATCATTCAGGTCGACGATTACTCTCTGGTCAGCCACGAAGTGTCGCAGTTGCTCAAGACCGTGGACGCACACACGCTGATCACGTCGCGCATCGATGACGATGACTGTATTCACAAAGATGTAGTAGCCCATATCCAAGACGCCGCGTTGAACAGCACGCTTTCAGAGCACGTACTGGTCATCTCACTGAATAACGGCATCGAGTTTCTACCTTCCGACAACTGCTATCGTGAAGTCACTTACGACACGCTGGCATTAGCCCTCACCTTGGTAGACCGCACGCCGGGGGTGAAGGAAAAAAGTATCACGCAATACGCGCACCACCTTGTGATTAAAACACTGGAAAAACAAGGCATCCCGTCTACGCACATCGCCTTGAAGAAGCCTTATCCGCTGTTTCTTTACACTAAGCACCCTCTCAGTGATTCCTACTTCTTTGGCGCGCGCGCGAGAATCCTGGGTGACACTGAAAAAAAGATCGGCTTCGATCCCTCTTTTTTTCAGCACTATGGTCTGTCTCAGGAACAATTGAACTACTTGTGCACGATGTTGCGCCAATCACCCATTGGCATGCCACACAAGTACCTGGAAAAACTCGGCAATCTACGCAACGAAATTAAGAAAGAGCTGCGCACTCCGTCTGAAAATACAGCGCGCGAACTTGAGTCCCTGACGGCAAAAAAAGAACGCTTCGAGCGACGTGCAGTTCGTCCGAACCCCGTTAATGGCGCTTCCAACAAAGTGAGAGTGGCCATTCTTGGTTCGTGCGTGACACGAGACCTTTTTGAGTTTCAGAAGTCGGCGCTGGACGACTTTGAAGTGTGCTTCTACATGGCCAGGTCTTCAGTCGTTTCTTACATGGGAATGCCGTGCACGGACGCAAGAGTACGGGTGGCCGGCGAAGGATTCGAAGATAAACGTGCGGCTTACGACCTTGCCAAAAATCATTGGGAGGATCTGGAGAAGTCTCGACCGGATATTATCCTTGTCGACTTCATCGATGAACGCATCGGTCTGATCCAACACAACGGTTCGATTTTTTCCGCCAGCGGACCACTGATCAAGGCCTTTGAACGCGCCGCAATCGACTTTGAGATCAAGCGGCCATGGAGTGTTGAAGCAAAAGCACTCAGGGCATGGGCACTCCCCGCATTTCTGGAGAAAGTCTCGTCCATATGCCCGAATATTTTCGTGCATAAGGCAGTTTGGGCAAGCACCTATCGTGACAAGGCCAATCAAGTTGAGTCGTTTGATACTTCTGAGTTCGCAAAACTTATCGAACTGAACAACGAGATCATCTCCACGATGCTCGCACCCCTTGAAGACAGTTCGACAGCCGTCGAGCAGATTGGCGGCATGGAGGCTGGCCTGATGGCCGGTGGTGACCACAAGTGGGCGTTCTGTCCCTATCACTACACCAGCGCTTACTACAAAACCGTGGCGAAACAACTACTCGCCCGCATCATGAATTAACAACCAACATTAACTCTGAGCATTCACCATGAAAAAAACAGTCATCCTTCTCACTGCTCTGCTCAGCTTGGCGGGTTGCGGAAACGAAAACGCTTCGCCGTCACAGGGCGCCGCGAACCCCGCAAACAAAAGCACACTGATACTGAGTGACGGCGAAAAAATCTCCCTCAGCGGTGATCTGGTCAAGACGATTGCCAAGCCGAATGCCAAAGGCGAGTTGAAGCTGCATGAAGTCAAATTCAACTCAGGGGCAAAAGTCGCAGAAAACGCTGTTTTTCAAAAATTTTCAACGCTGGGTTACACCCGCAAAATCATTGAAAACAGTGACAAGGCATTCAAGGTTCACTACTACAAAACCGGCCTTCCGGTGGTAGGAAGTATTTATCATGAACAAACCACTACCACGGGCCAGACCAGCCAACTGTCGCTGTACTGGCAGTCAATCTGAATAATACCGACCAACGCAGAGGGCCTCAGGGGCCCTCGCGACCGGCTGCAGAGGACATGCCCTTGTTTTTGATAGCTCCGTTTAACCTACAATGATGAAACTTCAAAAAAACATTAAGTCCACTCTGGGGTGGTTTTACTCACTGGGCCGAAAGTTTTACGAGGTCACACCGGCAGCTACACTTACCGTGCTCACGGCGAATCTATTCGCGCAAATATTGTTAGTCCTCACATTTTTCCTCCCCATAAAAGTCCTTATCCTGCTCGGTTCGGACACTGTTCCAAAATACTACCCCCTGTATTTGAAGAGCCTGCAAAAAGCTCATCTAATCGTCGGGCTCAGTCTGCTGGCACTGATGTGTTATCTGCTGTATCTGGGCTGTGAATTTATCATTGCGCACCACTCAAGAAAGGGCGCCCAAAAGCTGCTAAAAAACAGCGGCAAACTTGCGCTTTTCGAGAATCAGCACCAACTGGCTTCCCAAGCGTACGCGCGTTTTACCCGTGGACTGTCGGCGGGCACTTTCGCAGCAGCATCCCTGGCCATATTACTTTACATCTACCCGCTCCTTTTCTCTGCAACGCTCACCTATTGCGCACTTGCCTATATCGGCCTAGTCAGCCTATATAATAAAAGCCCTAAGGCTAGAAGACTCCTAGAGCACCATCATGCCACCACGTTGAATGCCATGTGCTCCATGGGATTTCTTTTCGTATTTGCTTGCATGATCATTGATTTTTTATACCTGTCACCGCCCAAAATCTTCCCTGCCTTGATTTCACTCCTATTGATTCGGCAAGGCATGTCCCGGCTCAACATCCTCTTGCAGGACATCATTGCGCTAAGGTCTCAGCACCGCCAAATCAACGCTTTGTTTTTCCACAACCAGCAACTCATCGTTGACAACGGTACCTACGCCGAAAAAATCACCGAACTTCTAAACAAAGCACAACGCGACCAGTGGGTTGCCGCGGCAATAAAGAGTGTAACGTCAGCTGACCTCCAACTGGTCTCGACCCAATGGCACCAGATTGGCCGAACGGATATCTATTCTTTTGAAGCTGAGTTTACCTCAGCGCAAAGTCCCAATATTGAAAAATACCTCTTCAAGCTTTTTGGTGAACACAGTAAATCACTGGCGGAGCAAGAATATACGCTGCTTAAAAATACGCCCCATATACCCGCTCCACAGTTTCTCGGAAGAGCCGGGATTCAGAACCTGACCTGCCATGTGTTCAACTTCAATAATTATAGAAAGTTGGCGCATCGTGAAATCGGCACGGGGGTCATTTCCATCAACCAGCGCTTGCTTTGCATTGAACCATCCGAATCGTTGGTCAAGCGTTTCAGCCGCTCTCATCAATACCTCGAGCAAAGGCTTTCGCGCAAAATCATTGAAAATCTGCACATCATTTCCAGCCAGGAACAGGTGGCAGACATTGAGCGTTTCAGCGAACAGTACGATTTCCTGATCAGCGTGCTGGCAGACCTTCCGAGACAAATCATCTCCCTGGACACCACTTCAGACACATTGCTCATTGCCGTTGATGGCACCACGCATGTCAGCCATTGGGCCAGCTGGAAAATGGAGCCTTTGGGTTCGAATTGGCCGGTGGGCGAGCACGCCACACTCAGACTAGGCATCGAGACAGCCCGACAGGAGCGTAAAAGCCTGGTGGATGTTCCTGCTGCTGCCGTGTTGTTGTGCGCATTCACTTACGCCTTCGAACGCTTGTGCCACCGTTCAAACTTCAGTGATGCCGTTGCGCTACTGCCCAACATGCTCGAGCAACTTGAACACCTTAAAACACCCCGCAATGAACAGGAACAATAGCCAGTGCCCCGTATCGCCATGATCGTCTGGAATGAATTCCGCAACGACGCACGCGTGTTGAAGGAAGCCCAGACGCTCCAGTCCGCCGGTTACCAAGTGACGGTGTTTGCCTTGCACACGCCCGGCGTCACCCTGGAAAAAGAAACCCTGGAAAACGGAACTCACGTGGTTCGCGTGGCACGCAGCCCGCTCTGGAAGCTGCGCAAGTCCGGCACAGCAGCGCCTGCCTCGGCAGTTGGCAGTGGCGCCATCGGCCGCCTGAGCCCGGCCAGGCAAGTCCTGCGCATTGTTGCCCGACTGTGGACGCATTTGGGCCTGCTTGCGCGAGTCGCATGCCACCGTGCAACGGTCGTCCATGCCCATGACGTCAATACCCTGCCCACTGCCTGGCTGGCCGCTAGGCTGAGCGGTGCGAAAGTGGTGTATGACGCCCACGAAATCAGCACCAGCCGCGAGGGCTACAACAGTTTTCGTGGCCTGGTTGCCCGCGTGGAGCGGACATTGATGCCCAGGGTCCAAGGCACCATCACGACGACCGATGCGCGCGCCAAGTTCTTTGCCCGGGCCTACGGGATACCTCGCCCCGTGGTGCTGCAAAATCGACCACGCTTCACCAGCAGCCCCGCCAGCGCACGTATTCGCGAAGAGCTCGGCTTGACGCAACCATGGCCGGTGGTGGTCTACCAAGGGGGATTGCAGCAGGGGCGTGGTCTCGAACGGTTGGTGCGAGTGGCGGCCACCGTGCCCAACACTTACTTCGTGTTTATCGGGGGCGGCCGCCTGGCCAAGCCCTTGACCGCGCTCAGCCAGGAACTGGGCCTGACGGAGCAGGTGCATTTTATCCCGACAGTCTCCCTGGCTGATCTTCCCAGCTATACGGCGTCGGCGGACATTGGGGTGCAGCCCATTGAAAATACCTGCCTGAACCACTTCACTACCGACTCGAACAAACTCTTCGAATACTTGATTGCCGGCCTGCCCGTGGTGGCGACGGACTTTCCGGAAATCCGACGCATTGTCAGGGCTCACGACATCGGCTTGCTCGTCCGTGATCGCGACGATGAGGCCTTGAGCGCGGCAATCAATCGCTTGAGCAGTGATGCGACATTGCGCAAGGCATTCGCCAACCATGCGGCTCAAGCCGCTGCGCAATTGAATTGGGAACAACAGGAACACCAGCTGCTGGACCTCTACCAAAAAGTCCTGGAACGCGAGCACTGCGCCACATGCCCGTAATCCGGCGCGTTCTGCTCCTGAGTTTCTATTACCCGCCGGATCTGGCGGCGGGTTCGTTTCGCGTCGAAGCATTGGTCAAGGCGTTGCTGGCGCACGGCAGTAGCGAGTTGCAGATCGACGTACTCACCACGCAACCCAACCGGTATCACTCGTACAACACCCAGGCCGATATCTTTCAGGAAAGCGCTCGCCTGACGATTCGACGCATTCCCCTGCCCATTCACAAAAGTGGGATTGCCGATCAAGCCCGGGCATTTGCCACCTATGCCCGAGGCGTAAGCAACGCCGTCAAAGGTCAGGACTACGACTTGATTGTAGCGTCTTCGTCGCGCCTGATGACCGCCGCACTTGCCGCGGCGATAGCGTTCAGAACCAGGACTCCGTTGTATCTGGATATCCGGGATATTTTCGTCGACACCCTACCGGAGCTTTTCCCCAGCAGGTTTGGCCGAGCGGGGACCTTGCTCTTCTCATGGGTGGAGCGTTTCACGATCCGCCAGGCGAGCCGGGTAAATCTGATTTCCCCAGGGTTTGAGGATTACTTCTTCGAACGCTACCCGAACCTGACATTCTCGACGTACACCAATGGCGTCGATGATCTGTTCCTGCAACCACTGGTAAACCAGGAAAAAACGGCGACCAGCGCAGCCCGGCTCAAGATCGTGTACGCAGGCAATATTGGGGCTGGCCAAGGCCTTGAGCATATCCTGCCGACGCTGGCCCTGAAGTTGTCGCACACGGCTCAGTTCTACGTGATCGGCGATGGCGGCAGTGCGGGCAAACTGCGCAGCGCCCTGGCGGCCCAGAATGTCACCAACGTCGAGCTGATTGCGCCGACGAGGCGGTCCAACCTTATCGAATTCTATCGGCAGGCAGACATCCTTTTCCTGCACCTCAATACCTTCAAGTCTTTCCGCCGGGTCCTGCCTTCCAAACTGTTTGAATACGCCGCTACCGGCAAGCCGATCCTGGCGGGGTTGGCCGGCTACGCCAAGCAGTTCACCAAAGCCAAGATCGCCAACGCCTGTGTGTTTGAGCCCGGCGACACCGACAGCGCGCTACAAGCCCTGGAAAGACTGAGCCTTGCCTCCATCAACAGAGACTCGTTCAAAGAGAACTACTCTCGCACGCTTATCCAGCGCAACATGGCGCTGGACGTGCTCAGCACCCCCTTGGTGGTGAAAACCCCGGGCCGGCTCCTTCAACGCTATGTGACGATCAAGCGTTGGGCGTTTTTGCGCCTGGACTGGTTTATTTCACCTTGCAGGTACCCCGTGGCTGCCGAACTGATGGCTGCTTCCTTGTGGGGCTGAGTGCCCCCTCATCAGCGAAGAGGCCTTCGGCAGCGATGGATTATTGCAAAAATAAGTTAAATAACCGCCTGTAGCTGCCGATACCCCCTGAAAGCCTTGCGGATTGAACAATCATGCGTAATAACCAACCCGTTACCCAGCGCGAACGTACCTTCCCCGCTCAGCAACGGTTGATCTCCACCACAGATGCCAAAGGCGTGATCACCTACTGCAACGACGCCTTCGTCGAAATCAGTGGGTTCTCCCGCGACGAACTGGTGCGTGCCCCGCACAACCTGGTCCGTCATCCGGACGTTCCGGCGGCGGTGTTCGCGCACATGTGGTCGACGCTCAAACAAGGCTTGCCATGGATGGGCATTGTCAAGAATCGCTGCAAGACCGGTGACCACTACTGGGTCAACGCCTATGTGACGCCGGTTTTCGAAGGCAACCAGGTGGTCGGCTACGAATCGGTGCGCATCAAGCCCACCGCCGAGCAGATCCGCCGGGCCGAAGCGCTCTACCACCGCATCAACCAGGGCAAGTCAGCGATCCCTCAGCGGGACAAGTGGCTGCCGGTGTTGCAGGACTGGCTGCCGTTTATCCTGGTGAGCCAGTTGAGCTTCATGATCGGCGCCACCCTCACCTCCCAATGGGGCTTTGCCCTGGCGGCGGGGCTGTCGGTGCCGCTGGGCCTGCTGGGCCTGAGCTGGCAACAGCGCGGCCTCAAGCGCTTGCTGCGCCTGGCCGAACAGACCACCTCCGACCCGTTGATCGCGCAGATGTACACCGACAGCCGTGGCGCCCAGGCGCGTCTGGAAATGTCGATCCTCAGCCAGGAGGCACGTCTTAAGACCTGTCTGACGCGCTTGCAGGACACCGCCGAACACCTCAACGACCAGGCCGCGCAATCCAACACCCTGGCGCATAACAGCTCCAGTGGCCTGGAACGCCAGCGCGTCGAGACTGAGCAGGTGGCGACTGCCGTCAACCAGATGGCAGCCACCACCCAGGAAGTCGCCAGCCACGTTCAACGTACCGCCGATGCGACCCAAGAGGCCAACCGCCTGACCGGTCGCGGCCGCGATATCGCCGGGGAAACCCGCGAGGCGATTCAGCGTCTGTCCGTCGCAGTGGGTGAGACCGGCGTGACCGTGACCCAACTGGCCAAGGACAGTGATGAGATCGGCGGCGTGGTCGACGTGATCAAGGGCATTGCCGACCAGACCAACCTGCTGGCACTGAACGCGGCCATTGAAGCGGCACGTGCCGGCGAGATGGGTCGTGGTTTTGCGGTGGTCGCGGACGAAGTCCGTCAACTGGCGCAACGCACAGCTGAATCGACCGGGCAGATCCACGCCCTGATCGCCAAGCTGCAACAGACTGCCGCCGCCGCCGTGCAAACCATGGACGCCGGGCACCGCCAGGCTGAAGAAGGTGTGGCGCGGGTGATGGAGGCGGATCAGGCGCTGGTGGGCATCAGTGAGGCGGTGGCGCATATCACCGACATGACCACGCAGATCGCGGCGGCAACTGAAGAGCAAAGCTCGGTGGCCGAAGAGATCAGCCGTAACATCAGCACCATTGCATTGCTGGCGGATCAGACGTCGGAGCAGGCGTTGAACTCGGCGCAGTTGAGTGAAGAATTGACTCACACAGCCAATACCCAGTACTCCCTGGTCGAGCGTTTTAACCGGTAGGCCACTGTGGCGAGGGAGCTTGCTCCCGCTGGGCTGCGCAGCGGCCCCAAAATTTTGGGAGCGCTTCGCACTCCAGCGGGAGCAAGCTCCCTCGCCACAGGTTTCACTCAAGGCTCATAAGAAAACTGGAAACTTTCACCGCCGCAGCCTCTAGATGCTGCTCATGACTAAAACCCGACGCCTTCAACGGCTTCAAGTCATGATCCCCCGCCACCAGCCACATCACCTCGATGCTCGGCGACAACGCATACCCCTCAACCGCAGCCCGATTGCCCAAAGCATCCCGCTCGCCTTGCACAATCAAAGTCGGCGTCTTCAACCCAGCCAGATGCTCAGTCCTCGGCTTCTCCGGTTTACCCACCGCATAAAACGGATACCCCAGGCACACCAACCCGTCCGCGCCCACTTCATCCGCCAGCAAACTGGCCATGCGCCCGCCCATGGACTTGCCGCCAATCGCCAGCTTCCCAGCGACATGACGTCGCACCTCGGCCACCACCTCGCGCCAGGTTTCCAGCAGTTTCGGCGCCGGGTTGGGTGGGCGTTTGCCGCCGTCGACACGGCGCTGGGCCATGTAGGGAAATTCGAAGCGCAACACGTTGACGCCATGCCCGGCAAGGCGTGCAGCCATGTCGTTCATGAAGGATGAGTCCATCGGTGCACCGGCACCGTGGGCCAGGATCAGCGTCACAGGTGTACCTCCTGCTACGTCCGCCGCGACATCCCACAACCAGCCGCGTTCCCGCACACACTGCGCCCATTGATCCCCGTCAATACTGGCCTTGTGCTCTTTGCCCATGCTTGCCTCGCTTTTTAGTCTGCCTATAACTCCAGCCCAAGTGCCGCATTGGCTTGGGTTGAACCGTGGATGGGGAACCATGAACACTACATTAAGTACCGCCTATAACTACAAGGTGGTCCGCCAATTCGCCATTATGACGGTGGTGTGGGGCATCGTCGGCATGGGGCTCGGGGTTTTTCTCGCCGCCCAATTGGTCTGGCCTGCACTCAACTTCGACTTGCCGTGGACCAGCTTCGGCCGCCTGCGCCCGTTGCACACCAACGCGGTGATCTTCGCCTTCGGCGGCTGCGCGCTGTTCGCCAGCTCCTTCTACTCGGTGCAACGCACCTGCCAAACCCAGCTGTTCGCGCCGAAAATCGCCGCGTTCTGCTTCTGGGGCTGGCAGCTGGTCATCCTGTTGGCTGCCATCTCCTTGCCACTGGGCTACACCAGTTCCAAGGAATACGCCGAGCTGGAATGGCCGATCGACATCCTCATCACCATTGTCTGGGTGGCCTACGCCATCGTGTTCTTCGGCACGGTGATGAAGCGCAACACCAAGCACATCTACGTCGGTAACTGGTTCTTCGGTGCGTTCATCATCACCGTGGCCATCCTGCATATCGTCAACAACCTGGAAATCCCGGTCAGCCTGACCAAGTCCTACTCCCTCTACGGCGGTGCGACGGATGCCATGGTGCAGTGGTGGTATGGGCATAACGCGGTAGGCTTTTTCCTCACCGCCGGCTTCTTGGGGATGATGTACTACTTCGTGCCCAAGCAGGCCGAGCGTCCGGTGTATTCCTATCGCTTGTCCATCGTGCACTTCTGGGCGCTGATCACCCTGTACATCTGGGCGGGCCCACACCACTTGCACTACACCGCGCTGCCGGACTGGGCACAATCCCTGGGCATGGTGATGTCGCTGGTGCTGCTGGCGCCGAGCTGGGGCGGCATGATCAACGGCATGATGACCTTGTCGGGCGCCTGGCATAAGTTGCGCAGCGACCCGATCCTGCGCTTCCTCGTGGTGTCCCTGGCGTTCTACGGCATGTCGACGTTCGAAGGCCCGATGATGGCGATCAAGACCGTCAACGCCCTCTCCCACTACACCGACTGGACCATCGGCCACGTACACGCCGGGGCGCTGGGTTGGGTGGCGATGATCTCCATCGGCGCGCTGTACCACATGATCCCGAAAGTCTTCGGTCGCGAGCAGATGTACAGCCTCGGCCTGATCAACGCGCACTTCTGGCTGGCCACCATCGGCACCGTGCTCTACATCGCCTCGATGTGGGTCAACGGTATCGCCCAGGGCCTGATGTGGCGTGCGGTCAACGAAGACGGCACCTTGACCTACTCCTTCGTCGAAACCCTGGTGGCCAGCCACCCTGGCTTCATCGTGCGGTTGGTGGGCGGCGCGGTGTTCCTCTGCGGCATGTTCCTGATGGCTTACAACACCTGGCGCACCGTGCGTTCGGCGCAGCCCGTCGAAGCCACTACCACTGCGCAGCTGGCCTGAGGAGTCTGTGATGAAACACGAAACGATTGAAAAAAACGTCGGCCTGCTGATGCTGCTCATGGTGCTGGCCGTGAGCATCGGTGGCCTGACCCAGATCGTCCCGCTGTTCTTCCAGGACGTCACCAACAAGCCGGTGGAGGGCATGAAGCCCTACACCGCGCTGCAACTGGAAGGCCGTGACATCTACATCCGCGAAGGCTGTGTGCAGTGCCACTCGCAGATGATCCGCCCATTCCGCGCCGAGACCGAACGCTACGGCCACTACTCGGTCGCCGGCGAAAGCGTCTGGGATCACCCGTTCCTGTGGGGCTCCAAGCGCACCGGGCCGGACCTGGCACGCGTCGGCGCACGCTACTCGGACGACTGGCACCGCGCGCACTTGTACAACCCGCGCAACGTGGTGCCCGAGTCGAAAATGCCGGCCTACCCGTGGCTGGTCACCGCCGCGGTCGACAGCAGCCACACCGAGACCAAGTTGAAAGTGATGCGCACCCTCGGCGTGCCGTACACCGACGACGACATCAGTGGCGCCGTCGCCAGCCTCAAGGGCAAGACCGAGATGGACGCGCTGGTTGCGTACCTGCAAGTGCTCGGCACTGCCATCAAGAGCAAGAGGTGAGCCATGGGATTTGAATTCGATGCGGGCACCATCCGCGGCCTCGGCACGCTGGTGGTCGCCATCGCCTTTATCGGCCTGTCGCTGTGGGTGTTCAACAACCGGCGCAATGCGGAATTCGAGCAGGCACGCCTGCTGCCCTTCGCCGATGAACCTTCTCCATCCGACGCTCAAGAAGAGCCTGCAATAAGGAGCACTCGGCCATGACCCTATTCTGGAGTACATGGATCTGCGTACTGACCCTCGGCAGCCTGATCGGCCTGACCTGGCTCTTGGTCGGCACCCGTAAGGGCGAGACCAAGGGCAGCGTCGACCAGACCATGGGCCACGCCTTCGACGGGATCGAGGAATACGACAACCCGCTGCCCCAGTGGTGGTTCATGCTGTTCGCCGGCACCCTGGTGTTTGCGGTCGGCTACCTGATCCTCTACCCGGGCCTGGGCAACTGGAAAGGCGTGTTGCCGGGCTATGAAGACGGCTGGACCCAGACCAAGGAATGGGACAAGGAAATGGCCAAGGCCGACGCCAAGTTCGGGCCGATCTTCGCCAAATTCTCGGCCATGCCCGTGGAAGAAGTGGCCAAGGACCCGCAAGCGCTGAAAATGGGCGGTCGCCTGTTCGCCTCCAACTGCGCGGTGTGCCACGGCTCGGATGCCAAGGGCGCGTTTGGTTTCCCGAACCTGGCGGACAATATCTGGCGCTGGGGCGGCTCGGCCGAAGCGATCAAGACCACCATCCTGAACGGCCGCCACGCGGCGATGCCGGCCTGGGGTGACATGCTCGGCGACGACGGTGTGAAAAACGTCGCCGCTTATGTGCGCCACGATATGGCCAAGCTACCGTTGCCCGCCGACAACAGCGCCGACCTGGCCGCCGGCAAAGCAGCGTTCAACACCACCTGTGTCGCCTGCCACGGTCCGGAAGGCCACGGCATGGAAGCCATGGGCGCACCTGACCTGACCAAGCCGGCCGGCTACATCTACGGCACCAGTCTCGCGCAGTTGCAGCAAACCATCCGCCACGGCCGTCAAGGCCAGATGCCGGCGCAGGAAGTGTTGCAAGGCAATGACAAGGTGCACCTGTTGGCCGCCTATGTTTACAGCCTGTCCCACAACGCTGATGGCGCAACGCCAGAAAGCCAGCCTGAGTAACCGCTGAGCGCTGCCCCAATCTGGGGCAGCCGCTCTACCTGGCTAGCGACCAAGTGTCGCACCCTTCCAAAGCACAACTTTCCCCTCCTCACTTTCGGGTCTACGCTTGTTCCCACAGCGGACCAATCCTGGCGTACGCGACGGCATTCGTTGCGACCCCAAAATTTTCCTGTCCACTCGATCAGCTTTCGATTTCGGATTTTGTCCTTACGCCAAACATGGAAAGGGCGCAGAATCTGGCGTGGAACGCATTGATACAGGTCAGCCATTGCGTTGCAATGGCCCCTCGCTTTCTACATACTTGCGGCCGATTTTACCTATAAAAAAACCTAAACCGTGGAACCTTAGAATGAGCACAGCAATCAGTCCGACTGCTTATAACTATAAGGTAGTCCGCCAGTTCGCCATCATGACGGTGGTCTGGGGGATCCTTGGCATGGGGCTCGGGGTGTTCATCGCCTCGCAACTGGTTTGGCCGGAATTGAATTTCGGTTTGCCATGGACGACCTTTGGCCGCCTGCGCCCGCTGCACACCAACCTGGTGATCTTCGCCTTCGGTGGCTGTGCATTGTTTGCCACCTCCTACTATGTCGTGCAGCGAACCTGCCAGACGCGGCTGATCTCCGACAGCCTCGCGGCCTTCACCTTCTGGGGTTGGCAAGCGGTCATCGTGAGCGCCATCGTCACCCTGCCCCTGGGCTACACCACCACCAAGGAATACGCCGAGCTGGAATGGCCGATCGCCATTTTGCTCGCCATCGTGTGGGTGACCTACGCCGTGGTGTTCTTCGGCACCATCGTCAAGCGCAAGACCAAGCACATCTACGTGGGCAACTGGTTCTACGGCGCCTTCATCCTGGTGACGGCGATGCTGCACATCGTCAACCACGCGTCGTTGCCGGTGAGCCTGTTCAAGTCCTACTCGGCCTACGCCGGGGCCACGGATGCGATGATCCAGTGGTGGTACGGCCACAACGCCGTGGGTTTCTTCCTGACCACCGGTTTCCTGGGGATGATGTACTACTTCGTGCCCAAACAGGCCGAACGTCCTATTTACTCGTATCGTTTGTCCATCGTGCACTTCTGGGCGCTGATCACCCTGTACATCTGGGCAGGTCCGCACCACTTGCACTACACCGCGCTGCCGGATTGGGCGCAGTCGCTGGGCATGGCGATGTCGATCATCCTGCTGGCCCCGAGTTGGGGCGGCATGATCAACGGCATGATGACCCTGTCGGGCGCCTGGCATAAATTGCGCACTGACCCGATCCTGCGTTTCCTCGTGGTGTCGCTGGCGTTCTACGGCATGTCGACCTTCGAAGGGCCGATGATGGCGATCAAGACCGTCAACTCGCTGTCCCACTACACCGACTGGACCATCGGCCACGTACACGCCGGGGCGCTGGGTTGGGTGGCGATGATTTCCATCGGCGCGCTGTACCACATGATCCCCAAACTGTTCGGACGTGCGCAGATGCACAGCGTCGCGCTGATCAACACGCACTTCTGGCTGGCCACTATTGGCACCGTGCTCTACATCGCCTCCATGTGGGTCAACGGCATCACCCAGGGTCTGATGTGGCGTGCGATCAACGATGACGGCACCCTCACCTACTCCTTCGTCGAAGCGCTGCAAGCCAGCCACCCGGGTTACATCGTCCGCGCCCTGGGCGGTGCGTTCTTTGCCGCCGGCATGCTGTTCATGGCCTACAACGTCTGGCGCACCGTGCGTGCCTCCGACCCTGCAGAAGCCGAAGCCGCCGCCAAGATCGCCGTTGTGGGAGCCCACTGATGAAGCATGAAGTAGTCGAGAAGAATATCGGCCTGCTGGCCTTCTTCATGGTCATCGCCGTGAGTATCGGCGGCCTGACCCAGATCGTTCCGCTGTTTTTCCAGGACGTGACCAACAAGCCTGTCGAAGGCATGAAGCCACGCACCGCCCTTGAACTGGAAGGACGCGACGTCTACATCGCCAACGGCTGTGTCGGCTGCCACTCGCAGATGATCCGCCCGTTCCGCGCCGAGACCGAACGCTACGGTCACTACTCGGTCGCTGGCGAAAGCGTGTGGGACCACCCGTTCCTGTGGGGTTCCAAGCGCACCGGCCCGGACCTGGCCCGTGTCGGCGGTCGTTACTCCGATGACTGGCAACGTGCGCACTTGTACAACCCGCGCAACGTGGTGCCTGAGTCGAAAATGCCGGCGTACCCGTTCCTCGTGGAAAACAAGCTCGACGGCAAGGACACCGCGAAGAAGATGGAAGTCTTGCGCACCCTGGGCGTGCCCTACACCGACGAAGACATCGCCGGTGCAGCCGCAGCCGTGAAGGGCAAGACCGAAATGGACGCATTGGTGGCCTACCTGCAAGGCCTGGGCACCATCATCAAAAGCAAACGGTGATTCTTCATGGATATCGGGATGATTCGTGGCCTGGGCACCGTTGTGGTGATGGTGGCCTTTATCGGCCTGGCGTTGTGGGTGTTCAGCCCCAAGCGCAAGTCGGAGTTTGAAGACGCGACCTTGCTGCCCTTTGCGGATGATCCCGAAGCCATCAAGCACGTCGAGCAAGCTTCTAGGAGTAACAAAGAATGACTACGTTCTGGAGTCTGTACGTCACAGTCCTCAGTCTGGGTACCATCTTCGCCCTGACCTGGCTGCTGCTGTCGACCCGCAAGGGCCAGCGCGCCGAGCAAACCGACGAGACCGTCGGCCACTCGTTCGACGGCATCGAGGAGTACGACAACCCACTGCCGAAATGGTGGTTCATGCTGTTCGTCGGCACCATCATCTTCGCCCTCGGCTACCTGGCGCTGTACCCCGGCCTGGGCAACTGGAAAGGCCTGCTGCCGGGCTACAACTACCTCGACACAGAAAAGCAAACCCCGTTCGCCAACGGCCAGACCGGCTGGACCGGCGTACACGAATGGGAAAAGGAAATGGCCAAGTCGGACGCCAAGTTCGGCCCGATCTTCGCCAAATTCGCGTCGATGCCGATTGAAGAAGTGGCCAAGGACCCGCAAGCCTTGAAAATGGGCGGCCGCCTGTTCGCCTCCAACTGCTCGGTGTGCCACGGTTCCGACGCCAAAGGCGCCTATGGTTTCCCCAATCTGACCGACGCGGATTGGCGCTGGGGTGGCGAGCCGGCCACCATCAAGGAAACCATCATGAAGGGCCGCCATGCCGTGATGCCGGCCTGGCTGGATATCCTCAAGGAGCAAGGTGTCAGCGACGTCGCCGCGTTCGTGGTGACCAACCTCGACGGCCGCAAGCTGCCCGAAGGCGTGAAAGCCGATGTGGCCAACGGCGAGAAACTCTTCGCCGCCAACTGCGTGGCCTGCCACGGTCCGGCCGGCAAAGGCACCCCTGCCATGGGTGCGCCTGACCTGACCCACCCCGGTGCGTTCATCTACGGTTCCAGCTTCGCCCAACTGCAACAGACCATCCGTTGGGGCCGCCAGGGCCAGATGCCGGCGCAGGAACAACTGCAAGGCAATGACAAGGTGCACTTGCTCGCGGCGTATGTGTACAGCTTGTCCCATGGGGATAAGAAGGCTGAAGAGCAGTAAGCCCTCGAAACATCAAAGCCCCGCGCAGCGAAAGCTGGCGGGGCTTTGTTCATTCTGGCTCTCGGGGTTATGTCAGCAGGAACCCACTACCACTTGTAGCCTCACACTTGCGGTTTGTGACAGCCAAGTAGTAACGTAACTACATCCAGTCTAACGAAGGGGGAACACCCCATGACCATCACCACCATTTCCAGCCGCGAATTCAACCAAGACACAAGTGGTGCCAAAAAAGCAGCTCGCCAAGGGCCGGTTTTTATCACTGATCGCGGCAAGCCGGCCCATGTACTGCTAAGCATTGAGGACTACCAGAAACTGACAGGGCTCAATGCCGACATCGTTGATCTGCTAGTGATGCCAGAAGCGGCCGATATCGACTTCGAAACCGAACGCGGCGTGATCACTCATCGACCTGTGGACCTCTCTTGATGTACCTACTCGACACCAACGTTATTTCTGAACTTCGCAAACCCCATGCCGATGCAAAGGTGGTCGCATGGGCAAAAAGTGTCATCGCTGCGCGCATGTTTATTTCTGCGATAACGCTTAAAGAATTGGAGACCGGGGTATTGCGTATCGAGCGCCGAGACCCGGTACAAGGCAAGGTGCTAAGAACTTGGCTCAAGCGCCATGTAATGCCCGCTTTTGATTCCAGGATTCTGCCGGTGGATACCGCAGTCGCCCTGCGTTGTGCACATCTGCATGTGCCTGACCGGACCAATGAAAGTGATGCACTGATCGCCGCTACCGCTCTGGCTCACGGGCTGACCGTCGTGACGCGCAACATCAGTGATTTCAAATCCAGCGGCGTCCCACTGATCAATCCGTGGGACGAATGACCTGCTTACTCACCAAAACCGGCCATACTTCCCAAGTCAATTGATCCAGATCACGTACACCATCAATTGATTTCCCCCAACGCGACCAAAGGTCGCACCCTTTGCACAGCATCGGGGGCGTATCATTAGGCCACTGCAACACCCCTAATTTGACCCCGGTTGGCACGTACTGGCCGAGGCAAATCTCCACCGCCGTGGGATGCAATGATGAGCGACCAAATACCGGTACATGACGTTACCCCGCCTGCCAAAACTGTCGACCTCTACGCCTCGCGAGAGAAGATCTACACCCGCGCCTTCACCGGCCTGTTCCGCAATCTGCGTATGCTCGGCGGTGCCGGTCTGTTCCTGCTTTACTTCGGCACCGTGTGGCTGAACTGGGGTGGCCACCAGGCCGTGTGGTGGAACCTGCCGGAGCGTAAATTCTTTATTTTCGGCGCGACTTTCTGGCCCCAGGATTTCATCCTGCTCTCGGGCATTCTTATCGTCGCGGCATTTGGCCTGTTCTTTATCACCGTGTACGCCGGGCGCGTGTGGTGCGGTTATACCTGCCCGCAAAGCGTGTGGACGTGGATCTTCATGTGGTGCGAAAAGGTCACCGAAGGCGACCGCAACCAGCGCATCAAGCTCGACAAGGCCCCCATGGGCGCCAATAAATTCCTGCGCAAATTCAGCAAGCACACCCTGTGGCTGCTGATCGGTTTTGTCACCGGCATGACCTTTGTCGGCTATTTCTCGCCGATCCGCGAACTGGTATTCGACTTCTTCACCGGCCAAGCCGATGGCTGGTCATATTTCTGGGTGGGTTTCTTCACCCTCGCCACCTACGGCAACGCCGGCTGGCTGCGCGAACAGGTGTGCATCTACATGTGCCCGTACGCGCGTTTCCAGAGCGTGATGTTCGACAAGGACACCCTGATCGTTTCCTACGATCCGCGCCGTGGCGAGCTGCGTGGCCCGCGCAAAAAAGGCGTCGACTACAAGGCCCAAGGCCTCGGCGATTGCATCGACTGCACGATGTGCGTGCAGGTGTGCCCGACCGGTATCGACATCCGCGACGGCCTGCAGATCGAGTGCATCGGCTGCGCCGCGTGCATCGACGCCTGCGACAACATCATGGACAAGATGGAGTACCCACGCGGCCTGATCAGCTACACCACCGAGCACAACCTGTCCGGGCAGAAAACCCACAAGCTGCGCCCGCGTCTGATTGGATACGCGCTGGTGCTGCTGGCGATGATCAGCCTGTTGGTGGCCGCGTTCTTCATGCGCTCGCTGGTGGGTTTCGACGTGAGCAAGGACCGTGTGCTGTATCGCGAAAACGCCGAAGGCCGCATCGAAAACGTCTACAGCCTGAAGATCATGAACAAGGACCAGCGCGACCACACCTACGTGCTCGACGCCGCAGGCTTGCCCGACCTCAAGCTGCAAGGTCGCCGTGAGATCAAGGTGGCCGCCGGTGATATCGTCAGCATGCCGGTGGAGCTGTCGAGTGCGCCAGAACAACTGCCGTCGAGCACCAACGAGGTGAAATTCATCCTCACCGATGCCGATGACGCCAGCGTCCATATTGAAGCCAAGAGCCGATTCATCGGCCCACAAGTTCGTTAGAAGAGAGCAGAACCATGTCCGTAGCCACTGCCGCAAGCCCCTGGTACAAGCACCTCTGGCCCTGGATCATCATTGGGATCCTGGCCTGTTCGGTGACCTTGACCCTGTCCATGGTGACCATCGCGGTGAACAACCCGGACAACCTGGTCAACGACAACTACTACGAGGCCGGCAAAGGCATCAACCGCTCCCTGGACCGCGAACTGCTGGCCCAGACCCTGCAACTGCGCGCCAAGGTGCACCTGGATGAGCTGACCGGTGAAGTCGAAGTGAACCTCACCGGCAACAGCAACCCGACCACCCTGGAATTGAACCTGATTTCCCCGACGCAGCCGGAGAAGGATCGCAAGATCAACCTGGCCCGCAGCGACAGCGAACCCGGCCGCTACATCGGCCAGGTCACTGACAAGGTCGAAGGCCGTCGCTTCGTCGAATTGCTCGGCGTCGAAGGCGACCGCACTTGGCGCATGTTCGAAGAAGAACAGGTCAGCCACGACAAGGACTTGCTGTTGGGCGATGAACCGTTGCAGGGTGCTGAAGACCTGAAAAAATAGCAGCGCCATGACCAGCCCAATCCCCTGCTACCACTGCGCCCTGCCCGTTCCGCCGGGCAGCCGCTTCACCGCAGTGATCCTCGGTGAACGCCGCGAGCTCTGTTGCCCAGGCTGCCAGGCGGTGGCCGAAGCCATTGTGGCCGGCGGCCTGGAAAGCTATTACCAGCACCGTAGCGAAGCCTCGGCCAACCCCGAGGCATTGCCGGTGCAACTGGTGGACGAGTTGGCGCTGTATGACCGCGCCGATGTACAAAAACCTTTTGTGCGCCACGAAGGCGAACTGGCCGAAGCCACCCTGTTGATGGAAGGCATCAGCTGTGCTGCGTGCGGCTGGTTGATCGAAAAACACCTGCGCAGCCTGCCCGCCGTGGCGGAGGCGCGGCTGAACCTGTCCAACCATCGCCTGCAAGTGCGTTGGGCCGACGGACAACTGCCGCTGAGCCAACTGCTCAGCGAATTGCGTCATATCGGTTACGCCGCTCACCCCTATCAGCCGGACCGCGCCGCCGAGCAATTGGCCAGCGAAAACCGCCTGGCCCTGCGCCAGCTGGGCGTGGCCGGGCTCTTGTGGTTTCAGGCGATGATGGCAACCATGGCCACCTGGCCGGAATTCAATATCGACCTGAGCCCGGAGCTGCACGTGATCCTGCGCTGGGTGGCGATGTTTCTTACAACGCCGATCGTGTTCTACAGCTGCGCACCGTTTTTCAAAGGCGCCATGCGCGACCTGCGCACGCGTCACCTGACCATGGACGTTTCGGTGTCGTTGGCCATCGGCGGTGCCTACTTGGCGGGGATCTGGACCGCGATCACCGGCGTGGGCGAATTGTATTTCGACGCGGTGGGCATGTTTGCGCTGTTCCTGCTGGCCGGTCGCTACCTGGAGCGCCGCGCCCGCGAACGCACGGCGGCCGCCACTGCGCAATTGGTCAATTTACTGCCCGCCTCATGCCTGCGCCTTAAAGCCGATGGCCAAAGTGAGCGCATCCTTCTCCCTGAGTTGGCACTCGGCGACCGCGTATTGGTCCACCCTGGCGCCGTGCTGCCAGCAGATGGCGTGATCCTCGATGGGCAATCGAGCATCGATGAGTCCCTGCTGACTGGCGAATACCTGCCGCAACCGCGCCAGACCGGCGACGCGGTCACCGCAGGCACCCTCAACGTCGAGGGCGCGCTGACCGTCGAAGTGCGCGCCTTGGGCCACGACACACGCTTGTCCGCCATCGTGCGCCTGCTGGAGCGGGCCCAGGCCGAGAAACCGCGCCTGGCGCAGATCGCCGACCGTGCCGCGCAGTGGTTCCTGTTGTGCTCGCTGATCGCCGCCGCGTTGATCGGCCTGTTGTGGTGGGAGCTGGATGCGTCGCGGGCGTTCTGGATTGTGCTGGCGATGCTGGTGGCGACCTGCCCCTGTGCGCTGTCCCTCGCCACACCCACCGCCCTTACTGCCGCCACCGGCACCCTGCACAAACTCGGCTTGCTGCTGACGCGCGGCCATGTGCTGGAAGGCTTGAACCAGATCGACACGGTGATTTTCGACAAAACCGGCACCCTCACCGAAGGGCGCCTGGCGTTGCGGGCCATCCGCCCTCTGGGCAGCTTGAGCACCGACCTGTGCCTTAGCCTCGCCGCCGCCCTGGAAAACCGCTCCGAACACCCGATTGCCCGCGCTTTTGGCCGCGCGCCACTGGCCGCCGATGAGGTCATCAGTTCGCCAGGGCTGGGTCTTGAAGGGCGTGTGGGCGAGCGCGTATTGCGCATTGGCCAACCGGGTTTCGTCTGTGAACTCAGTGGTTGCCCAATCCCAGCTGCGCCTGAGCTTTCTGGCCAATGGCTGCTCCTGGGCGACCGCGAAGGCGCCCTGGCCTGGTTCGTCCTCGACGACCGCCTGCGCAGCGACGCGCCGGCCTTGCTCGCTGCGTGCAAGGCGCGTGGCTGGCGCACGTTGTTGCTGTCCGGCGACAGTTCGCCGATGGTCGCCAGCGTCGCCGCCGAACTGGGCATCGACGAAGCCCACGGCGGCTTGCGCCCCGATGACAAGTTGCAAGTACTGCAACAACTTCACAGGGAGGGCCGCAAGGTGTTGATGCTCGGCGACGGGGTCAACGATGTGCCAGTACTCGCCGCCGCCGATATCAGCGTGGCCATGGGCACCGCTACCGACCTGGCCAAGACCAGCGCCGACGCGGTGTTGCTGTCCAACCGTCTGGACGCGCTGGTACAAGCCTTTACCCTGGCACGGCGCACCCGCCGGGTGATCATTGAAAACCTGCTGTGGGCCGGGCTGTACAATGGCCTTATGCTGCCGTTTGCCGCCCTGGGTTGGATCACCCCGATCTGGGCCGCAGTGGGCATGTCCCTCAGTTCGTTGACCGTGGTGCTCAATGCCCTGCGCCTGACTCGCCTGCCGAGCGCGCCAACGGCCCGAGCCCCCTCAGTAACCCGCCCGCTGCCGGTGTGAGCCGCACGGCCATGGAGTGCAGATGCCAGCTTTATACGTGATGATTCCGGCGGCGCTGCTGTTAGTGGGCGTGGCCATCTACATCTTCTTCTGGGCGGTGGACAGCGGCCAGTACGACGACCTCGACGGCCCGGCCCATAGCGTGCTGTTCGACGACCAGGACCCCAACCACCTGGCCGGCGTCGAAGAGGCCAACCACGCCGAACAACCGCCGAAAGACCCGCCCCATGCTTGAGCTGGCGCCACTGCTGGTCTCCGCGCTAATCCTCGGCCTGCTTGGCGGTGGCCATTGCCTGGGCATGTGCGGCGGGCTGATGGGCGCGCTGACCCTGGCGATCCCCAAGGAACAGCGCGGCCGCAGGTTTCAACTGCTGCTGGCGTACAACCTGGGGCGCATCTTCAGCTATGCCGCTGCGGGCGTGTTGATCGGCCTGGCCGGTTGGGCAGTGGCCAACAGCCCGGCGGCGATGTTCATGCGCGTACTGGCCGGGTTGCTGTTGATCAGCATGGGCCTGTACCTGGCTGGCTGGTGGAGCGGCCTGACCCGTATCGAAAGCCTCGGGCGTGGCCTGTGGCGCTATATACAACCCGTCGCCAACCGTTTGCTGCCGGTGTCCAGCGTGCCGCGCGCCTTGCTGCTGGGCGCGCTGTGGGGCTGGTTGCCGTGCGGATTGGTCTACAGCACCCTGCTGTGGGCGGCGAGCCAGGGCAATGCGCTGGACAGCGGGTTGCTGATGCTGGCGTTCGGGCTAGGGACTTGGCCTGTATTGCTGGCGACAGGATTGGCCGCCGAGCGGGTCACGGCGTTATTGCGTAAACGCAGCGTGCGGATGACGGGTGGCTTGCTGGTGATACTCTTCGGTATCTGGACGTTGCCCGGACCTCATCAGCACTGGTTGATGGGCCACTAAATCGCCATGTGGCATAGCGCCGCTCCCCGTTGATGCAAATCAAGATGGCACCTGTGCCACGCCCCTAGACTCGGCCCACTAGCCTATCCGGGGGAACGCCCGCATGCTCGACGCCATTCGTTGGGACACCGATCTGATTCACCGCTACGACCTGGCGGGACCGCGCTACACGTCCTACCCCACCGCCGTACAATTCGACAGCCAGGTCGGCACCTTCGACCTGCTCCACGCCCTGCGCGACAGCCGCAAAGCCGTGCGACCGTTGTCGCTGTATGTGCATGTGCCGTTCTGCGCGAACATCTGCTACTACTGCGCCTGCAACAAGGTCATTACCAAGGACCGTGGCCGCGCCCAGGCCTACCTGCAACGCCTGGAGCAAGAGATCCAACTGGTGGCCTGCCATCTCGATCCGAAACAGCGGGTTGAGCAACTGCATTTTGGCGGCGGCACCCCGACCTTTCTCAGCCACGATGAACTACGCCAGGTCATGGGCTGCCTGCGCCAGCACTTCAATTTGCTGGATGACGATTCCGGCGACTACGGCATCGAGATCGACCCCCGTGAAGCGGACTGGGCCACCATGGGCCTGCTGCGTGAGCTCGGCTTCAACCGCGTGAGCATCGGCCTGCAAGACCTAGACCCCGAAGTGCAACGGGCGGTGAATCGCCTGCAGAGCCTTGAGGAAACCCGCGCGGTGATCGATGCAGCGCGCACCCTGCAATTTCGCTCGATCAATATCGACCTGATCTACGGCCTGCCCAAGCAAACGCCGATCAATTTTGCGCGCACTGTAGAAGAAGTGATCAGGCTGCAACCGGACCGCCTGTCGGTGTTCAACTACGCGCATCTGCCGGAGCGTTTCATGCCCCAGCGGCGCATCAACACGGATGAACTCCCCTCCCCCGCGTCAAAGCTCTTGATGCTGCAAACCACCATCGAGCAACTGACCCAGGCCGGTTACCGCTACATCGGCATGGACCACTTCGCCCTGCCCGACGACGAACTCGCCATCGCCCAGGAAGAAGGCACCCTGCAACGCAACTTCCAGGGCTACACCACCCACGGTCATTGCGATTTAATCGGGCTCGGCGTGTCGGCGATCAGCCAGATCGGTGACCTGTACTGCCAGAACAGCAGCGACCTCAACGGCTACCAGAACACCCTGGCCGGCGCGCAACTGGCCACCAGTCGCGGCCTGGTCTGCACTACGGATGATCGGTTGCGGCGGGAAGTGATTCAGCAGTTGATCTGCAATTTCAGCCTGGCATTCGAGACGATCGAGCAGGCCTTCAACATGGATTTTCGCGGGTATTTCGACGACATCTGGCCGCAACTGACGGCGATGGCTGAGGATGGCCTGATCGAACTCGACGCCCAGGGCATTCGCGTATTGCCGGCCGGGCGATTGCTGGTGCGTTCGGTGTGCATGGTGTTCGATGCCTACCTGGAGCACCAGAACAGGCAACGGTTTTCACGGGTGATCTGATTACATCGCCAGTGAGGCGGTTTTCATCGAATCCTCGGCACTCATACCTTTCATCGACTTGGCGAGTGATGTCTGGGCCGACATCAGGCCCGCCTGCAAAGAACTGATCTCGCTCTGCAACGCGCTGGTTTTCGCGCGCGCCTCTTCAGGGGAAAGATTATTGGCCGCTGCAACGGCCGCCAGCTCGGCCTGTTTTTCGGCGATCTGTTGTTTCAACTGACGGATCATTTTCAGCACCTGCTTGACGTTGTCGTCCAGGCCGCTGTCATCGATATCCGCATTGGAGCTTTTGGCCGCACCTGCCGCCTTGAACGCATCGGCAGAAATAGTCACCGTCACACCTTCCACCACTTTGGGTGCATGGGTGGTTTCAACCTCTGGCGCTGCTTCCTTGGCCTCAGCCGCAGGCTTTGCATCCGGGACGGTCGGAATGCGGATGGCAGGGTTGTAGGCAGCTATAACAGACATGATCCAAGCTCCGACTCAATAGGTATGCCTTCTGTATCGACCCCGACACAAAAACCTTTATACCGCTGCCGGTTTTTTGTACAGGCTGGCCTCAGCGCACCCCAGTGCGTTACCCTTACGTCTTATGTGTGTTTTCCCACAAGGATTTAAGAAATGTCCGAGCCAGTCAAACTGCGCGCTCACAGCCAGGCTCATTGCAAGGATTGCAGCCTGGCCCCCCTCTGCTTGCCACTTTCGTTGAATTTGGAAGACATGGATGCGCTGGACGACATCGTTAAACGTGGCCGCCCGCTGAAAAAAGGCGAGTTTCTGTTCCGCCAGGGCGACAAGTTCGATTCCGTTTATGCAGTACGTTCGGGTGCGTTGAAGACATTCAGCCTGAGCGACAGCGGCGAAGAGCAGATCACCGGTTTCCACTTGCCCAGCGAACTGGTGGGCTTGTCGGGCATGGACACCGAGATTCACCCGGTGTCGGCGCAGGCGCTGGAAACGACATCCGTTTGCGAAATCCCCTTCGAACGCCTGGACGAACTGGCCATCCAACTGCCACAACTGCGCCGCCAGTTGATGCGTGTGATGAGCCGCGAGATCCGTGACGACCAGCAAATGATGCTGCTGCTGTCGAAGAAAACCGCCGACGAGCGCATCGCCACCTTCCTGGTCAACCTGTCGGCGCGGTTCCGGGCCCGGGGTTTCTCGGCCAACCAGTTCCGCCTGAGCATGTCGCGCAATGAAATCGGCAACTACTTGGGCCTTGCGGTGGAAACCGTGTCCCGCGTGTTTACCCGCTTCCAGCAGAACGAGCTGATCGCCGCCGAAGGTAAAGAAGTGCATATCCTCGACCCGATCCAGCTATGTGCGCTGGCCGGTGGCTCGCTGGAAGGTTGATGCAGACACTTGCGGCCGCGCCAACCGGCGAGGCCGCAGGTATACTTCGAGTCCGTTTCCAGCCCCAGGACTCTTCGACGATGACCTCTGATTCGTTCGACATCAAATCCCTGATCCGCCCCGTCATCGACTTCCCCAAGCCTGGGGTGATCTTCCGTGACATCACGCCGTTGTTCCAATCGCCCCGCGCCTTGCGCCTGGTGGCAGACAGCTTTGCCCATCGTTATGTCGAGGCCGAATTCACCCATATCGGCGCGATGGACGCGCGGGGCTTCCTGATCGGTTCGATCATCGCCTACCAACTGAACAAGCCGCTGATCCTGTTCCGCAAGCAAGGCAAGCTGCCAGCTGACGTGCTGGCCGAGGGTTACCAGACCGAGTACGGCGAGGCGTTCCTGGAAGTGCATGCCGACAGCCTGTGCGAGGGCGATTCGGTGCTGATGTTCGATGATTTGATCGCCACCGGCGGCACCCTGATTGCAGCGGCGAACCTGGTGCGACGCATGGGGGCGACGATTTTCGAAGCGGCGGCGATTATTGATCTGCCGGAGCTGGGCGGTTCGCAGCGCCTGGAAGACATGGGCATCCCGACTTTTTGCCTGACGCAGTTTGCACTGAGCGAACAGTGATCAAAGCCCCATCTGCTTGCTGATGATTTCATTCATCACTTCACGGGTGCCTCCACCGATGGACAGGATGCGGTTGTCGCGGTACAGCCGCTCTACCAGGCTGCCGCGCATGTAACCCTGGCCCCCGAGGATCTGCACGGCGTCATAAGTGACGCGGTCGGCGGTATCGGTGGCGAGGTTCTTGGCCATGGAAATCTCTTTGATCACGCTGATGCCCGCGGCCATCTTGGCCGCCTGGCGGTAAGTGAACTCCCGTGAAACCTCCACGGCGGTGGCCATCTCCGCCAGGCGATGCTTGATCACCTGGAATTTGCCGATGGGTTTACCGAAGGCTTCGCGTTGCGCAGCCCATTCGAGGCTTTCCTCCAGCGCCATCTGCGCCGTCATGTTGGCCATCAATGCCAGGGCCAGACGCTCGCTCTGGAAGTTGCCCATGATGCAGGCAAAGCCCATGTTTTCAGCGCCGATCAGGTTGCCGACGGGCACGCGGCAATCGTCGAAGAACAATTCAGCGGTGTCCGACGCCCACCAGCCCATTTTCTTCAGCTGTTGGCCGACGCTGAAACCAGGGGTGTCTTTTTCGATCAACAACAAGCTGATGCCGGCAAAGCCCGGCCCGCCCGTGCGCACGGCCACGGTGTAGAAGTCGGCGCGGCTGCCGCTGGTGATGAAGGTCTTGCTGCCGCTGACGCGGTAATGCTCGCCGTCACGAATGGCGCGGGTTTGCAGGCTGGCCACATCCGAACCGCCACCCGGCTCGGTGACCGCCAGGGCGATGATCTTCTCGCCCGACAGTACTTGCGGGGCGACACGCTGGCGAATCTCTGGACGCGCCCATTTGACGATAGGCGGCAGGCCGATATCCAACGACCCCAACCCCGCCACGACGCCGCCGGAGCCGCAACGCATCAGCTCTTCGCTGGCCGCGACCTTGGCGAACAGATCGCCTTCATGGCTGCCGCCCAACGTTTCCGGGTAGCCGATGCCAAGAATCCCCGCCGCACCCGCCTTGAGGTACAGCTCTCGGGGGAAGCTCTCTGCCTCCTCCCACTGTTCGATGCCCGGCAGCATCTCGCGCTCGACGAAGCGACGCACGCTGTCGCGGACCAATTGGTGGCTAGGGTCGAAGTAGTGCTGATAGGCAGACATCGGCAAGCTCCACGGTGAGGTGGAGCGAACTTACCAAGCGCTTGCTTGGTTATCAAGCCGTGCGAAAACTCTAATGACGACACAGAACCAATGTGGGAGCGGGCTTGCTCGCGAATGCAGGGTATCAGTCAACAAAGATATTGACTGATCCACCGCATTCGCGAGCAAGCCCGCACACATTTTTAACGGTGTCGCCCGTTAGAGGGCGATGGGTTTGCGGCCTGCGAAGGAATGCGCCAGCGTGCCGCCATCCACCAACTCCAACTCGCCGCCCAACGGCACGCCGTGGGCGATACGCGAGGTGATCAGGCCTTTGTTGGTCAGCAATTGCGCGATGTAGTGTGCGGTCGCCTCACCTTCCACCGTCGGGTTGGTGGCCAGGATCACTTCGGTAAACGTGCCCTGCTCTTCGATGCGCGTAACCAACTGCGGAATGCCGATGGCTTCCGGGCCCAGGCCGTCCAGCGGCGACAGGTGGCCCTTGAGCACGAAGTAGCGACCGCGATAGCCGGTCTGCTCCACCGCGTACACATCCATCGGCCCTTCGACAACACACAGCAGCGTATCGTCGCGGCGCGGGTCGGCGCATTGCGGGCAGAGTTCTTCTTCAGTGAGGGTGCGGCACTGGCGGCAGTGGCCGACACCGGTCATGGCCTGGCTCAAGGCCTGGGCCAACCGGGCGCCGCCGCTGCGATCACGCTCCAGCAGTTGCAGCGCCATACGCTGGGCGGTTTTCTGGCCGACACCCGGCAATATGCGCAGGGCGTCGATCAGTTGGCGAATCAGGGGGCTGAAGCTCATGGGCGAAGGGTCCGACAAAACAACGAGACGCGGTTTATACCCGCGCCCCGGATAAGCGTCAAATGCGCACGACCAACTTGCCGAAGTTGCGCCCTTCCAACAGACCGATAAAGGCTTCGGGCGCCTGCTCCAGGCCCTCGACCACGTCCTCACGGAACTTGATCTTGCCGTCACGCACCCACGGCGCCATCGCGCTGAGGAACTCGGGCTGGCGATCACCGTAGTCATCGAACACGATAAAACCCTGGATCCGCACGCGCTTGGTCAGCAAGGTCCGTTGCAGCGCCGGCAGCCGGTCCGGGCCGCTGGGGGGTTGATGGGCGTTGTAGCCGGCGATGAGCCCACACAGTGGAATCCGGGCCTTGGGATTGAGCAAGGGCACCACGGCGTCGAACACCTTGCCGCCGACGTTCTCGAAATAGATGTCCACACCCTTGAAGCAGGCCTGGGCCAATTCATCGGCGAAGTGTTCGCTTTTGTGGTCGATGCAGGCATCGAAGCCCAACTCATCCACCACGTAGCGGCACTTGTCGGCGCCTCCGGCGATGCCGACCACGCGCAAGCCCTTGAGCTTGGCCACCTGCCCCACCACCGAGCCCACCGCGCCAGACGCCGCGGCGACGACCAGGGTTTCCCCGGTTTTGGGCTGGCCGATGTCCATCAGGCCCATGTAGGCGGTCATGCCCGGCATGCCCAGCACTCCGAGGGCCGTGGACGGGCTGGCCAGGCCCTTGGGCACCGGCATCAGGTTACGGCCATCGGAAATGCTGTGGCTCTGCCAACCGGTCGAGCCGACCACCAGGTCGCCCACTTCAAATTTCGGATTACGCGATTGCTCGATACGGCTGACAGCCCCGCCGGTCATCACTTCGTCGATTTCTACCGGCGCGGCGTAGGACGGTGCGTCGCTCATGCGCCCGCGCATATAAGGGTCCAGGGACAGGTACAACGTCTTCAGCAGGACCTGGCCGTCGGCCAACTCCGGCAGATTCACGCGTTCCAGGCGGAAATTTTCCGGGGTCGGTGCGCCCTGGGGGCGTGAGACCAGGACAATGCGCTGGTTCAGGGTCGGTTCTTGAGGCATGAAAGGGCTCCTTTATCGAATCCATCGGTATAGGGTGCAGACCATGCGTGCCGTGCCAGGGTTCGATCAGATTTGGCACAAACAAAAATGCCAGGCACGAGGCCTGGCATTGGAGTCTAGCTAACGCTACCGGATCAGAACGGCAACTTCATGCCCGGCGGCAATTGCATGCCTGCGGTCACGCCGCCCATTTTTTCCTGGCTGTTGGCTTCGATCTTGCGCACGGCGTCGTTGACGGCCGCGGCGAACAAGGCTTCGAGCATTTCCAGGTCATCTTCACCGACGCCAGGCAATACGCTTGGGTCGATGCTCACGCGCTTGATGTCGTGACGACCGGTCATCACCACGCTGACCATATCGCCACCGGCTTTACCGGTGACTTCGGCGTTGGCCAGTTCTTCCTGCATCTTGGCCATCTTTTCCTGCATCTGCTGCGCCTGCTTCATCAGGCCGGCCATGCCACCTTTCATCATGGGAATCACCTCAAAGTACGTGGGTCAAGTTAGTAGCCCGGTTTATGACGCCACCGGGGCTTCGACAGGTTCAATAGTATCGTGACGGACGACCGCACCGAACTGTTGCATCATTTGCTGGATGAGCGGATCACCGTGGATCGAGTCCTCGGCCTCACGCTGGCGGTTGATACGCCGGCGGGTCGCGGCCTGGGCCGGGGTTTCCTGCTCGGGCTTGATCAGCTCGATGGCAATGGTCAGCGTGCGCTCATGGTACTGGTTCAGTGCGTCATTCAGGCGGCGTTGCTGGGTCGCGTTGAACAGGGCGCTGTGGGCCGGGTCCAGGTGCAACAGCCAGTGATCGCCGTCGATGGAAATCAGCGTGCAGTTGGCGGCGATGCTACCGGTCATGCCGGAAATCGGCAGCTTCGGAAACAATTCCAGCCATTGCAGGGCCAGGCCGGTGGCCGGCGCGGCAGCGGGTTCCGCCTCGGGCTCGGGGGCCGGTTCGGCGGTGTGTTCGCTGGCCAAGTCGTCCAGGTAGCTGTAGGCCGAATCCATGTCCGGCTCGATGTAGTCTTCGTCCAGCGGCGGTTCGTCGTCGAGGTCGATGCCCGGCGTGGCGGCTTCCACCTGGGCCACGGTCGGCTCGGGAACCGGCGCGGACACCCATTCCGGGGCGTCCGGCACCACACTGTCCGGGGTCGGCGTAGGCATCGGGGTCAGCTCGGGCTGCTCGCCGGTGGTTTCCAGCACAGGCTCCACGGCGGGCGCTTGCTCGGCTTCGACTTCAGCTTCAACCGGATCATTCCAGGGCAGGTCGACGACTGGCTCAGGCTCGATAATGGCTTGCGGCTCGACCACCGGCGCAGCGACCATAGGCTCAGGCTCAGGCTCGGGCACGACTGGCGCAGGCGCAGCCACCACTGGCGCGACCACCGCCGAGCCAGCCACTGGTTTGGCGGAATCAACTGTGGCCTGGCTGATCCCCACTGGCTTTAGCGGCTGTCTCGGCGCATCCGCCGAATCGGCGGGCCGGAACGCCAGCATCCGCAGCAGCACCATTTCAAAGCCACCCCGCGGATCGGGCGCCAGGGGCAGGTCGCGGCGGCCGATCAGGCCCATCTGGTAATAGAACTGCACATCTTCGGCCGGCAATGCCTGGGCCAGGGCCAACACACGGTCGCGGTCGCCATGGCCGTTGTCGACACCCTCAGGCAGGGCCTGGGCGATGGCGACGCGGTGCAGCACATTGAGGATCTCCGAGAGCACGCCGTTCCAGTCCGGGCCTTGCTCCGACAGGTGACGCACGGCTTCGAGCAACGCCTTGGCGTCGCCTTCGATCAGCGCGTGCAGCACGTCGAATACCTGGCCGTGGTCGAGGGTGCCAAGCATGGCGCGCACGTCGGCGGCCATGACTTTGCCTTCACCAAAGGCAATGGCCTGGTCGGTGAGGCTCATGGCGTCACGCATCGAGCCATCGGCGGCGCGGCCGAGCAGCCACAGCGCGTCGTCTTCGAACGGTACGTTCTCGACGCCCAGCACGTGGGTCAAATGCTCGACCACCCGCTCGGGGGTCATGTTTTTCAGAGAGAACTGCAGGCACCGCGACAGAATCGTTGCAGGAAGTTTCTGCGGGTCAGTGGTGGCCAGGATGAATTTGACGTAGGGCGGCGGCTCTTCCAGGGTTTTCAACAGGGCGTTGAAGGAATGGCTGGAGAGCATGTGCACTTCGTCGATCAAGTAGACCTTGAAGCGGCCGCGACTCGGCGCGTACTGCACGTTGTCGAGCAGCTCGCGGGTGTCTTCGACCTTGGTGCGGCTCGCGGCGTCGATCTCGATCAGGTCGACAAAGCGCCCTTCGTCGATTTCCTTGCACACCGAGCAGGTGCCGCATGGCGTAGAAGTGATACCGGTTTCACAGTTCAGGCATTTGGCGATGATGCGCGCAATGGTGGTCTTGCCCACCCCTCGCGTACCGGTGAACAGGTACGCGTGGTGCAGCCGCTGGCTGTCCAAGGCATTGATCAGAGCCTTGAGCACATGGGTCTGGCCGACCATTTCGCGGAACGAGCGCGGACGCCATTTACGTGCAAGAACCTGATAACTCATGGAAAACCGTCGCAACTGGGAAACAGAAGCCGGTAATGCTAGCGGAGCAAGGGGGAAATTGCATCCGGCACGCTTGCCTAATCTGACTAAGCTCTTGTGACTGGCCCCAAAAAGGCCTGAACCCGGAGAGCTTATGCGCGCAGTCCTGGGCGTTTTATGGATGATTGCCACGGCCAGCCTTGCAGCGCCCGCACCGCTGCGCTTCTCGGTTTCCGACAGTTGGGCGATGCCCATGGTGCAGCTGGAGGACGGCCGGCCCACCCAGGGCATTTTGTATGACGTGATGTTGAGCCTGGCCACTCAGGTCGGCCGCCCGGCGCAATTCCACGTGCTGGCACGGGCGCGCATCTCCAGCGCCATGGAACACGGTGATATTGATGTGCGCTGTTATGTCACCCAGGCCTGGGTCGACGACCAGTCCGGCGACTATACCTGGAGCATTCCGCTGATGGTGCAGCGCAACCTGTTGGTCAGCACGCACATTCCTGCGCAGCCGGTACAGGTCGACAAACTCGCGCCGCAAGCCATCGGCACCGTGCTCAATTACCGCTACGCCACCCTCGACCCGCTGTTTGCCGGCGGCCAGCTCAGCCGCGACGATGCGCGCAGCGAAGAGCAGGTGCTGCACAAACTGGTGGCCGGGCGTTTCAAGTTCGCGGTGATCAATGAATGGATACTCGACCGCTTCAACCAGCGGATGCCGGTGGGCAAACGCCTGCACAAGGTGGCGGTGATCGATGAGCAGAACCTGGGCTGCACCGTGCGTAATGACCCCAACGTGCCGGTGCAGTTGATCCTGCGCACCTTGTTGCGGATGAAGATGTCGGGCGAGATCGACCAGATCATCCAACTGTACACCGGAGAGACCGCGCCCAACGCCCCTCAAGACTGATGGCGGCCACGCTGGCCAACACGATCACACCGCCCAGCACCACTTGCAGGGCGATGTGCTCGCCTAGCAGCGTCGCCGCCATCGTCATGGCCACGGGCGGGATCAGGTACATCGCCACCGAGGCGCGGCTGACCTCGACATGTTTCAGCACATAACCCCAGGCCAGGTAAGCCAGGGCACTCGGAAAGATCCCGAGCACCAGCACCGCGAGGTTTTCCGGCAACGGCGCGTGCATTACGGCGGCGGGCAGACCTGGCAGGTTCACACAGAGCATCAGCGTGCCGGCCCACACCATGTAGCACGCCATGGTCAGCGGGCTATAGCGATGGGCGTAGTGTTTCTGGATGGCGAAGTACAGGCTCCACGACACCGCCGCCAGCAGGATCAACAGGCCACGCGGGTCGATATCGCCCAGGCCGTGATCGCCCCAGATCACCACCAGCACACCCAGCAGGCCGAGCAACACGCAGCTCCAGCGCCAGAGGCTGACACGTTCCCTCAAGCAGAAAAACGCGATCAGCACGCTGAACAGCGGCGCCGATTGTGCCAACACGCTGGACGCCGCCGCCGTGACGAATTGCTGTCCATAGTTCAGGCTGGTGTGATGCAGGAACACCCCGAAAAAACTCAACACCAACAGCCACGGCAGATCCCGCAGACGTGGCCGACCAATGCCCATCACCAGCGCCACACCGGCCATGAACACCGAGGCGATCAAGAACCGCAGCAGCGCCAGCTGGCCAGGGCTGTAGCTGTGCAGCCCCATGTGCACGCCAATCGGCGAATAGGCCCAACAGAGGATGACGCTGGCGATGACTAGCGTAAGCTTCAGGGGTGACGGGGTGTTCATCGACGGCATCCGAAAACTGAGAAGGAATGCCGTCAGTCTTGGCCCGCAAAAGGCGTAGGACAATTAAGCGTTTCTGACTTCTGAAATCACTGGAACTGAGCAATGGAACTGGCCCAACTGAAAATGGTGCGAGCCGTAGCGCAAACCGGCAGCGTGGCCCAGGCCGCCGTGCAACTGCATTGCGTGCCGTCCAACATCACCACGCGCATCAAGCAACTGGAAAGCGAGTTGGGCACGCCGCTGTTCATCCGCGCCGGGCGTGGGTTGGCGATCAGTGCGGCGGGGGAGATTTTCCTCGAATACTGCGAACGCATCCTCGCCCTGGTGGACGAATCCAAACGCGCCGTGGACGCCAACGCCATTCCCCGTGGCACCCTGCGCATCGGCGCAGTTGAGTCCAGCGCCAGCGGCCGACTGCCGCCGCTGTTGGCGGAGTATCACCGGCGCTACCCGGATGTCAGCCTGGAATTGGTGACCGGCGCCTGGGGCGAGCTGCTCGATGACCTGCAACACCATCGCCTGGATGTGGCGCTGGTGGCCGCCGGCAACAAACGCGCAAAGCTCGACCATAGCGTGGTCTACAGCGAGCGCCTGGTGCTGATCGCCAGCGCCTCCAGCGAACCGATCCGCAGCGCCGAAGACCTGGCTGGCCGCACCTTGCTGGTGTGGCCGCCGGGCTGCCCCTATCGGGCGGCGCTGGAGAATTGGGTTAGGCCCCACGCCTTCAAGCCGACCATTGCCAGCTATGCCAGTTGGGGCACGATCATTGGTTGCGTGAGTGCCGGGATTGGTGTGGCGCTGGCGCCGGAAGGCATCCTGGCCCGCTATGAGCAGGCCAATCAGCTGGCGTCGTACCGGTTCGATGAACTGCAGGCGGTGGACAACCTGCTGTTCTGGCACAAGGACACCCAGCGGCATCTGGCGCGGGATGCATTTGCTGGGTTGTTGCGTGAAACCTTCGGCTGATCAGCTTTTAGGGGCCGCCAAACGCGCGTACTGATCCTGGCTGATCCAGCCAGTAAACGAGCGGTCATCGGCATTGATGAACTCGACCTGGGCCCAGCCATCCTTGAAGGCCAGCACCCCGACCACGTCATTCTTGACGATGTAGGGGCGCTTGGCGGCCTTGGCACTTGGGGTTTTCAGCAGGTAAGCCTTGGCAGCGGATACCTGCACCAGGCCGATCCACTTTTTGTTGGCGGTCTGGGTCAAGTCCAGGCCAGTGGCGATCTCTGGCATCAGTACACTCAAGCAACCGGGATGCTGGCGACCCTGTTCCACGGTCAGGATCACGCCGTCCGAAGAAGGCGCCACGCTGCCGGGATAGGCAGTGTCGTTCCAGGTGGTCAGCGCTGAGGGCTTGCCTTGCAGAAAGAACGTGCAGCTGCGAGTAACGCCCTCCCCCATCTCTTCCGCGTAATAGCCTTCCACCTGATGTTCAGGCGTCACGGCCAGCATCAGCGCTTCGTATTTGCCTGAATGCAACGCCGGTGAACCGGCCAAGACAGGCGCTGCGACGCACAACGACAACACACCCACTGCTAGAAAACGGATCATCTTATTTTTTTCCTTCAAGTTTCTCGTAGGCGTCTTTCATCAGGACGTCATAGTTGCCGTAGTCCTTGCCGTTATAGTTACGGGCCATCGAAGTGAAATCCTTGGCTTTCATGGCCGTCATCAACGCCGGGCTGTTAGCGCAAAACGCGAGAAACGCCTTCAGTTGGTTACCGATATTCACTTTTAATGCCGCGGCAAACTCAAACACCGTCTTGTAACCGCATGAAGCGTAGTTAAACCCCATGGTCTGAAACATGCCCCACGACGCCGACATCAACGCCGCTTCCTGGTCCAGGGCGAATGCAGTGGCCATGGTTTCCCAGGCCTTGACCTGATCCTTGTTATTGACCTGCCACTGCGGCCCGGCCTTTCTCACATAGATGTACGAAAGCAGCGGATGCGCCTGGTCGTAGATATGCTTGGTGTACTTGCGAAATTGGTGCCCTTCAAACGCAATGATCGGTAACTTGGCCGGCCCGAACCCCGAGCGACCACCGGACTCCACCGTGGCGAAGGCCCTGATGACATTCACCGAAATGCCGTTGCCCAACTGCTTGGCGGCATTCTGAAAATCCGTATCGGTGAGCGTCATGCCGCCATCACACGTGGCCTGCAACATCAATTGGCGGTTGCGCCGCTCAGCCTCGATCATCGCCCGCATACGGTCCAGGTACACGTTGACGGTGGCTTGCACCGCGTCACCCTGGTTGTTACCGAATGCATTCAGAAAGCTTGGAATACGCATGCTCGGAAACGCCTTCACCGGCACCTTCACCGCCTCTTCGATCAGGCTGTTGAAGGTTTTACCGGTCGGGTCGATCACCCCATCGGGATGCGAATATTTGAGATGACGGAACTGGTACTGGCTGATGCACTGCACCAACTGGCCATCGCACTTACCGTTTTCGGTCAGCGGAAAACCCAGTTTTGGAATGATCAGATTGAATAAATATTGGATGCACTGCACATCGGCGGGCAAGTTGCGGGCTTTACCGGGCGCACCTACCGAGGCACTGATAAGACGGGGCAACCCTTGCAGGCTTTTCATCAAAGACATCCTTGTTAGTTAAAGAAGTGGTGGCACTTCAATATCAACTCCGCACCTTGTCATACTCTGAAACAAGTGGCTGGCGGAAACTAACAAGGTGGTTTTAGGTTGTCCAGAGCGACCGCTGAAAGTTGTGAAACAGCCGAATTAAATAAATCAGTAACCGTGGAATTCACGGGTTTTCTGATAGGTGTGGAAATCAATCCACTCAACCACGTCGTAAGGCAGGTACAGCTGCACCCGCGCCCGTGAAATGGCGATGTACACCGCACACAGTCGCTGGTCGAACGCATAGGCGTCCTTGAATTTCACGTTGGTCAGCAACTCCGGCGTGAGCAACACCCGGTCGAACTCCATGCCGCCCGCCTCCTCCGCCAACATCAGCAGGCAGCGTTTGCCGGGGACGCCGCTGAGGCGATTCAAACGCGTGATATCAGCGACGTTGAAGCCTTTTTCCAACTCATCCTCGACCCACAGGAACGACTCGTCGTACTGGCTGGCATCGCGCACCTGTTGCCAGTCATCCATGTCGCTGAAGTACGCATGGGGGCCGTTGTCGTTGTGCTCGTTGCTGTAGAACTCTGGCTTGAACAGCGCGATGACGCTGATCATGAAGCGCTGCAGATCCTGCTGCGCGGCACTGTCGAAGAAGCCAAATGGGCAGTTAGCCTGTTGCAACTGGATGGCCCATTTCATGGTGTCCCACGGGGACGCGGTCAACACCACGCAGCCTTCGGGTGGCACGAAGCCCTGAGGATAATGCTCAATGCCGACGTCGGCATCCCGCGCGCCTTCGAAGGGCGTCTTGCCCTTTTGCGAGTGCACGCTGATCAGCGGGTTGACCAGGCGCTCGACGTTGCGGCCCGAACGCACCGAGTAATTGATATCGGTGTGCCGGACTTCGCGCTTGCGCCTGACCATTACACCGCTGGCCAATTGGTACTCATCGCCTAGGGTGATCAGCACCTGACGGCCACGCTCGATAATCTGCAACAACGAAGGCGGGATGTCCTGGCTTTCATCGATCAGCACATGGGTGTAGCGCGGCGGCACCACGCATCCGTCGAGGCTTGCACGCTTGATCAGCAACAGGGCTGCGAAGGCCGTCTGACCGGCCCATTGCGGGTTGGCTTGAACGTACGTCCACAACCGGCTGGAATACTCCAGCAACGCCTGGGCATCCACGCTGGACAGAGGCTGTTTGAAATGCGGCAGATGCCGGGCCGACAGACTGTGATGGTTGGAGTGGCAATAGCTGTCGAGCACCTTCAGGCAGATATCGAGCGTTGCTGCACCATCGTGACCACGCCAGCCATGGATATTCAGGGTCTGCGACACTTCGTGTTTGCCGGGCAACCGGACTGGCGCGGCCTGCGCGGCGGGGCGCTGCCCTTGCAAAAGTGCCTTGGCGAAGGCGGCGAAGGTCGAGCCGGTCTTGCTGTCCTTGGCCAGCCCCATGCGTTCACGCAAAGTCGCGAGTTTTGCCCCCGTGCGGGCCAATATCAGGGTCTGGGCCGGCCGCAGGCACTCCATCAACGCGCCGAGCAGGTGGCTCTTGCCGATGCCGGCGTAGCCTTGGACATGCAGGTCTTCGTTCAGGTTGGCGCGAAAGGTCCGCACCAGCTTGTCCTGGGCCGGGCTGAGCCAGCGCTCGCGGTGCCGGGGCGTGACCATCTGCTGGCTGAACGGATCGTTGTTGCGCAAATGGCGGACCTTGTAGCCGATATCCCATTTACCCGTAGGCAGCAGGTAATCCCGCGCCGCGACTTCTTCAGCCGAGAGCAGGCGCAGATTGACGGTTTTAAGGGCATTGAAGCCGAAGTACAGCTTGCGCGCATCGAACAGCCGCAGGGCTTCGGACAACAACGTGGCGGCGCCCTCTGCCTGGGTGTCCACCGACCAATCGAGCAACTTGGCCAAGATACGCTCGGCACCCGCGCACGTCAGGTCCTTTTGCGCCGCCTGGGCCAGGTTCTGGATCACCAGCACGGCGGCCAACTCCGGGTCCGTCAGGCCGACCAGGGCCTTGGCAGCGTCCGCGCCGAGCAGGGCCGTGCAGGTTTCCTCCGTGACAGGCAGGAAGACCGGGCTGGCTAAATCAAAGTGTTCCGGTTGCATAACGCCTCGCCGCCAGGGAATCAGGCATTGCCCTGACCGCCCAGTTCAAACCGATACTCCCCGAGGGAGCCTGACATACCGCCGCAATGAGGACCCGTGTCAGCCGTAGTGGCCATCGCAGTGACCTGCTGCTGGAGTTCGAAGACCGCCATATCCAGTAGCCGGCGCAGGTCTTCGGCACTCTGTGCGGCCACATTCAATTGCAGCGTGTAGGCACCTGTGAGGGGCGGCGCTGCTGGATCGACAGGCGGTGCGGGCTCGTTGGCCACCTCCCCCGTCCGGATCATTTCTGCCTGGCTGAGGATTTCCGCGTGCTCGTCGTCCATAAGGTCCAGCACCCGTGACAATTCCAGGGTCTGTTCAGGATGGGATTGAATGCGGTCCTTGATCTCCAGGCGCCGCATCTGCCACTCCCGCAGCTTCTCGCGCGTGAGGTCGTCGACTTTTTCCACGTGTGTTGTCTCCGGATGCCAGGCACTGGAGTATGCCGCCATGGACTGCTCGATGGCAGATGGCTTGGACGCATTTTTTTGAATTGAATTTAAGGAGGTGTTGCAAGGAAGAGCGTTATGGAGGCAACCCCACCAGCCACACCCCGGCACACAATGTTCCCGCTGTGGCTGCTGCCTTCCGGCTCTGACCAGGTTCACGGGTAATCGTTGCGGGGGGACCGATGGGGTCACCATAACGACGCCTGCCTCTCGGCAAGCGGGGCCATTGTACCGATCTCCTCGGAAGTTACAACCGTTGGGGGCGGATTAAAAATATGAAGGGGCTCAAGCACTTGTGCCCCTACAGAATCACCGCCTCATCGGCCCTGCCGCCCTCCTCCTGAATCACAAGGTGGATGAAGTGCAATTTGGCAATCACCGCCGGTGGCAGCACAAAGGGATAGAAATCCGGCTGGCCCATGCTGCGCGACAGCTCATTGAGCATACCGGCCAGCTCGATCCAGGCGTTGACGAACGACAGGAATGCCACGCCGCCAGGGTGTTCGGGATCGTACAGGGTGGTGAGCGGGAATGGCTGGTAATCCAGGTCCATCTCGCGGGCGCTCATGCCAAAGCCGAGGGCGGTGTCGACGGCGTCCATCATGTGCAGGTAATGCGCCCAGGTTTCGGCCCAGTCTTCCCAGGGATGCATAGTGGCGTAGGCGCTGACGCAGGTTTGCTGCCAGTCCAGGCGTGGGCCGTTCTGGTAGTGCTGGTCGAGGGCCTCGGCGTAACTGGCACGTTCGTCGCCGAACAGCTGGCGAAACGGTTCAAGCCAATGGGTATTGGCGATCAGCCGGTCCCAGTAGTAATGGCCGACTTCATGGCGAAAGTGCCCGAGCAGGGTGCGATAGGGCTCGCGCATTTGTACGCGGACTTTTTCGCGGTGGGCGTCATCGGCTTCCTTGATGTCCAGGGTGATCAGGCCGTTCGAGTGGCCGGTCATGGGGGCATTGCCTTCCAAGTCGATACCCACGAAGTCGAAGGCCAGGCCGGTGTCTTCGTCGACGCTTTTGGGCACCACTTGCAGACCCAGGCTGATGAGTTGCGCCACTAGGCGACGCTTGGCGGTTTCGACTTTGCGCCAGCGCTCGTGGTTTTCCGGGATCGATAAGTCAGGAATGGTGCGGTTCAGGCTGCACGCCACGCACAGCGGCGCGGTGCTGTGGGCCGGGATCAGCCAGTTGCAGGCGGCCGGGGTGTCGAGGTTGGCGCAGCGGCGGAAGGCGCCGGCGTCGAGGTTGCCGTCCTGCAGCCAGGTACCTTCGACCGGGCCGGGTTGCAGGGAGGCGAGTCGACTTTGCTGGGGTTGATAGCCCAGCAGCGCCTGGCAGGCCAGGCACTGGCTGTTGCGAAAGAACAGCGATTGGCCGCAGCGGCACTGCCACACCTTGCTGTCGCGGGAGCTGCCGGCTACGAAGGGTGCTGCAATACGCGAACTGAGTTGCTCGAAGTAGCGGAACATGGCGATCTCTCCCTGGGTGACTGAGACTAGATCACTTTCGCTTCGGAATCGTTCCACATTGTTGTAGTGAGCGGGCT